>JBBQXR010000180.1:0-6971 GCA_038209455.1 Acidimicrobiia bacterium | reverse complement strand
GGTGGTGGCCGCGGCGTTGAAGGTCTGGGTGAGTGGCGTGCTCGTACTCGCGAGGAACGTCGGAGCGCCCGAGTAGGTGGCGGTGATGTCGTGCGGTCCCGCGGTGAGCACCGGGACCGAGACCGTCGCCTGGCCTGCGGTGAGCGGCCCGGTCGCGAGGACGGTCGCGCCCTCGGAGAACGTCACGCTTCCGGTCGGAGTCCCCGTGGTCGCAGTCACTGCGGCGGTGATGGAGACCGCAGACCCGAACGCCGACGGATTCACGGCGCTGGTCACCGTCGTGGTGGTGAGGGTCGCGAGCACCGACTCGGTCGTGACTGCGCTGGTGCTGGCTGCGTAACTCGCGCTGCCGAAGAACGCGGCGGTGATGGAGTGCGATCCGATGCCGAGCGCCGAGGTCGTGAATGTCGCGACACCGGTCGCCGGGGTCTTGCTCGCGAGCAAGGTGGTGCCGTCGTAGAACTTGATCAAGCCGGACGATGGCGCGCCTGCGCCGGGCGCGACCGCCTGAGCCGTCGCGGTGAACGTCAACGCGCTCCCGAGGTTCGTCGGGTTGGCGCTCGCCACGATCGTCGTGGCCGTCGGGGTCACGTTGATCACCTGACTCAGTGCCGGGGTGGTGCTCACCGCGTAGGTGGCGTCGCCGTTGTAGGTGGCGGTGATGCTCCTGGTCCCCACGGCGTAGGTGGTGGTGTAGGTCGCGGTGCCGTTCACGAGGGACCGGGTGGCGACGTTCGTCGTGCCGTTCACGAAGGTGACCGTGCCCGTGGGTGTCGCCGTCGCCGGAGCGACGGGACTCACGACTGCGGTGAGGGTGACCGATTGCCCGTACACCGCCGGGTTTGCGTTCGACGCGAGTGACGTCGTGGTCGGGTTCGTACCGACGGCGCGCGCGGAACTGCTCAGCACCGCGCCGAAGGTCACGAGGAACGCGAATCCACCGATCAAGCCGAGGATGGCCGCGCGCACGCGCCGCCGGTGTTCTGTCATCAATCCCGCTCCGCACTGATCCGGTCCGCCACCAGATCTATTTCGCTTCCTACCGGGACATTTGATGCATCACAAGCACTCCCAGCCGGATTGAGGCGTTCGCCCCATGAGGAATGTCCGTTTGCATGCCGAACTTCCGTTAGGTGCCCCCGGGCCAGGGTCCGACAAACCTTCTACGCTCCGCGGGATGTCGCTCACGGTGGAACCCATGACCGCCACGATCGGTGCCGAGGTCCGCGGTGTCGATCTGGCCACCGAACTCGATCCAGAGACGGTCGCGGCCATCCGCGCTGCGCTCCTCGAGTGGAAAGTGGTCTTCTTTCGCGACCAGCACGCGCTCGATCGGGAACGTCACGTGGCGTTCGGACGCGCGTTCGGCGAACTCGAGGTGCATCCGCTGACGCCGAAAGATCAAGAGCAACCCGAGATCTTCGTCCTCCCCGCGGGTGGGACCCACAAGGCGCCGGGACAATGGCACAGCGATGTGACCTGGCGTCCGGAGCCGTCGCTCGGTTCCATCCTGCGCGCGGTCGAGTTGCCGCCGGTGGGTGGCGACACGTTGTGGGCGGACATGGGCGCCGCGTACGACCTGCTGGACGACGCCACGAAGGCCGAGATCGATCCGCTCGTCGCACTCCACGACTTCACCCGCGCCTTCGGATTCGGCCAACCCGACGACGTGCGCGCCCGCATGCGTGAGAAGTACCCGACGGTCGAGCACCCCGTGGTGCGGACCCACCCCGAGACCGGCCGCAAGACGTTGTACGTGAACGCGAGTTTCACGTGTGGGATCAAAGGCATGGAGCAGGCGGACGCCGGTCGGTTGCTGGCGCGGTTGGAGCGCCAGGCGAGTGTGCCCGACGTGCAGTGCCGGTTCCGGTGGGCGCCGGGCAGTGTCGCGTTCTGGGACAACCGGGCGACCCAACACGTCGTGAGCAACGACTTCCTCCCGGCGCGACGCGTGATGGAGCGGGTGACGGTCGTCGGCGACCGGCCGTATTGACCGAGGCCGACATCAAGGTTCCGCGCGTGTCCTCGATCAGGGTCCCACGATGACCATCGCCTTCGTGCTCTCCGGCGGCGGAAGCCTCGGCTCGGTGCAGGCCGGCATGGTGCTCGCGCTCAGCGAGCGAGGTATCTACCCCGACCTGCTCGTCGGCACGTCGGTCGGCGCGGTCAACGCCGGCTGGCTTGCCGGCCATCCGGGGCCCGACGGTGCGGCAATGCTCGCCGACGTGTGGCGGTCCATCCGTCGCGAGGACGTGTTCCCGACCGACCTGCGCGGCGGGTTGCTCGGCTTTCTCGGACGGCGTGACCATCTCGTGAGTGCCCGCGGGCTGCGCTCGGTCTTGAAGCGGAATCTCACCTTCGGCCGGATCGAGGACGCCACCATCCCACTCCAGGTCGTGGCCACCGATATCACGACGGGGGAGGAGCACGTCCTCGTCCGCGGCGATGCTGTCGATGCCATCGCCGCAAGCGCGGCGATTCCGGGCGTCTTCCCACCGGTGATGGTCGACGGCCGACCACTGGTCGATGGCGCGGTGGCGAACAACGTGCCGATCAGCCACGCCGTCGCCGCCGGCGCGCGCGAGATCTACGTACTGCCGACCGGCTACGCGTGCGCGCTCAGCCGCGCGCCGCGGAGCGCGCTCGGGGTGGCGCTCCAGTCGCTCACCCTGCTGCTCGCGCAAGGGCTGGCCCGCGACGTGGAACGCTTCGAGAGCGACGTCTCGCTGATGGTGCTCCCGCCGCTGTGCCCGCTCGAGGTGTCCCCGGTCGACTTCTCCCATACCGAAGAACTCATCGAGCGGGCCCGGGTGACCAGTGGCGACTGGCTCGACCGCCCGCACCAGATGCTGCCCCACGACGTCCTCGGCCTCCACCGCCACTGACCCGGCGGCGCGCGGCCGACGTCAGTTGACGGGCTTGGCGAAGACCTCGCGCACCATGGGGGCGAAGTGGTCGAGGGGCTCGTAGTGCGCGTCGGGGTCGAAGGCGATCTGGTCCCACTCGTCGGCGAACTGTTCCGCGAGGGCGAACCACGGTTCGTCACGGTGCTGTTCGCGAAGGTTCGTGTCGCCGCCGAAGTGTTGGTAGTAGTGCCGGCCCTGGAAGTCCTGATGGACGCGGATCACGTTGTACACGTCGCTGCGCACGTAGGGACGCAGGATGGCGGCGGCGATGTCGGGGTGACCGAACACCGAGATCGACTTACCGATGTCGTGACAGAGACTCGCCACGATCATCTGCTGGTCGGCACCGGCCTGCTCCGCGAGCGTCGCGGTCTCGAGCGAGTGCACCAGCTGGTTGGTGGCGAAACCGTCGGTGATGCCTTCGAGACGCTCGAGCATCGCGAGCACCTCGTCGGCGACCCGCGGTTGGTGCTTCATCGTCTCCGCCCCGATGACCGCCCACTGCTCCGCGGTCGACTCGTCCATGCGGGTGAAGGTGGTGGCCATCTCGGTGCTCCTCGATCGCGGGTCGACCATTCTGTCGCGAATCGGCGGCACCACGTAGCGTGCCGCCATGACCGAATCTGCGCACCGGCGGCCCCTGCGATTCGCAGTCATCGGCGCCGGGATGTCCGGCATCCTCGCCACCGTCAAGCTCACCGAGGCCGGCTACGACGATGTGGTGGTCTACGAGAAGGGGGACCGGGTCGGCGGCACCTGGCGGGACAACACCTACCCCGGCATCGCGTGCGATGTTCCCTCACACCTGTACTCGTATTCCTTCGCGCCGAACACCGAGTGGAGCCATACGTTCTCGCCCGGCCCCGAGATCCACGCCTACTTCGAGCGGGTGGCCCAGGAACACGGAGTGACCGAGCGGGTGCGGTTCGGCGAGACGGTCGTGCGCTGCGACTTCGTCGACGGTCGGTGGCATTTACAGACCGAGTCCGGGATCCGCGATGTTGTCGACGTGGTGATCGCCGCCACCGGCGTGCTCCACCACCCGAACGTACCCGACCTCGAGGGCCTCGGATCCTTCGCGGGCGCCGCGTTCCACAGCGCGCGGTGGGACCACTCGGTGCCGCTCGACGGTGCGCGGGTCGGGGTGATCGGAACCGGCTCGACCGCGGTACAGATCACGGCCGCCCTCTCGGCGCGAGCCGCTCGTTACTCGCTCTTCCAGCGGACGGCGCAATGGGTGCTCCCGCAGGCCAACGCGGAGTACTCCGACGCGGAGCGGGAGACCTTCCGCTCGAGTGAGGCACTGCTGATGCAGATTCACGACAACCTCGCCGAGGCGTTCGGTGGGTTCGCGAGCGCAGTGATCGACGCGGACTCTGCCGGTATGGCGATGATCGAACGGATGTGCCTCGAGAACCTCGAGTCGGTCCGCGACCCCGAACTCCGCGAGCGGCTGCGGCCGACGTACCGCGCCGCGTGCAAGCGGCTCGTGGTGTCGCCCGACTTCTACGAGGCGATGCAGCGCCCGAACGTCGAACTCGTCACCTCCGACATCGCGCGCGTCGAGCCGGCTGGTCTTCGCACCGTGGACGGCATGCTCCGTGAGCTCGACGTCCTCGTGCTCGCCACCGGCTTCCGTGCCGACGCGTTCGTCCGGCCGATGGGCGTGACCGGCCGCGACGGTGTCGACCTCGCCGACGAGTGGGCCGCGCGCCCGAACGCGTACTTGTCGGTCGCGGTGCCGGGCTTCCCCAACTTCTTCATGCTCAACGGACCGAACGGACCGGTCGGCAACTTCTCGCTCATCGAGGTGTCCGAGATCCAGTTCGGATACATCCAACAACTCGTCGATCGTTTGGCTGCCGGTGACGTCCGCGAGATCAGCCCGACGCGCCGCGCGATGGAGGCCCACGAGGCCGCGCGGGTCGCGGCGGCGCAGAAGTCGATCTGGGTCACCGGGTGTCGGAGTTGGTACCTCGACGATCGGGGCATCCCGGCCACCTGGCCGTGGACCTTCACCCGCTTCCGCGAGGTGATGGCCGCGCCCGATCCGGCCGCGTTCGAGATGGTCTGACCCGCCGGCGTTACACCCCGGCGGCGGCCTCCATGGGGGTGGCCTCAGCGCCCGCCGGGACCGCGCCCGCCGCGGCATGGCGTGCGTAGGCCCAGCCCGGGCCACGCACGACGAAGTTCAACCGATCGCGCCAGTTCGTCGAGCCACCGACATCGCGGAGCATCACCGCGTGTTCGTGTGCCGCGATACGCGCCGGGTTGAACGTCTGGATGTTCTTGGTGAGTCCGTAGACGACGCGCTCGTCCTCGCGTTCGAAGGTGCCGAACAGGCGGTCCCAGACGATGAGGATGCTGCCGTGGTTGCGGTCGAGGTACTGACGGTTGCTGCCGTGGTGCACGCGGTGGTGCGACGCGGTGTTGAAGACCGATTCGAACGGACCGAGCGTCTTGATCGTGTCGGTGTGGATCCAGTACTGGTAGATGAGGTTGATCGCCCGCGCCTGGAGGATGAGGTCGGGGCGGACACCGAAAGACGCGAGCACGCCGTAGGGCACGAACGTTCCGAGCGCGTCGGCAACGGGTTGACGCAATGCGGTCGAGAGGTTGTACCGCTCGCTGCTGTGGTGCACTACGTGGATCGCCCACATGTAGCGGCTCGTGTGCATGAAGCGGTGATTCCAGTAGTAGATGAAGTCCCAGCCGAGGATCGCCGCGCCGACCGCGACCGGTCCTGAGCCGAGATCACGCACGATGCGTCGGTCCCACAGTGCGTTCATGTTCACGAGCGACGCCCACTTCGCGGTGATCGCGAGTCCACCCGTGGTCACGGCGGTCATCCCGCCGACTCCGGCGGTCCGGCGCGCCGCGCTGGCAATCCGCCGCCGGCGCGCGCGACCACGGATCGAGGCGTCGGAGGGTGTCACCGGAGGGGTTTCATCCCGCTCCATGACGCGGGCCACCACATCCGCGACGGTGGTGACCGCCGCGGCGCCCAGCGCGGTGACGACGAGGGCCTTGCCGTACTTGCCCTTGCCCGGGACGAACGGCGCCACGAGCTTGGGACCGGCGAGTCCGGCAACGAGGCTGAGGACGCCCATGGCGAGACTGGCGCGGGTGTCCCGCGGTTCGTAGTCGGCTGCCGACGGACCCTGGGTCTCCGCCCGTCGCTTGAGCAGGCGGTATTCGAGCCCCATCGTTGCGAAGTATCCGGGGCTCGCGGCCACGGTCAGATCCATGCGGACGTTCCCTTCGTCGGCGGTGGAGCCGAGTGGACACTCATGATCGGTTCGGGACGTCGACGCCCAGGTTCAACAGCGCCCGGGTGCCTGCGCCACCACTCGTCGCAGCCCGGGTCGTCGCGAGGAGGGTCCCGTTGGTCGTGACGTCGCCGGCGATGGTGTCCTGCGCGTTCAGGGTGTCGGGGACTCCGAACTGCGCGTACGGCGCGTCGGCGTACACCGCCTTCGTGTAGTCGTCGGCGAAGAACAACTGCGAGGTGGCGACGAGTTGGTCACCGACCCGTGCCCGCACGTGGATGTGCACGGCGCGGCCGCGGTACCAGCCGGGGTAAATGGTCTGGAACTCGACGATGCCGTCGGGTCCGGCCGTCTGCGTGCCGCGAAGGAAGGTGGTCCCAGGCCCGGCGTCCTTGCCGCCGCCGTGGTCGACGAACGCGGAGTAGTCACCGGTCGAATCGCAGTGCCAGATCTCCACCGTGCCTGCCATCGGGTGGCAGTCGGCGTCCACCAGCCGGAGCCCGAGCCGGAGTGGATGACCCGGTGCGCCCTCGGTGACGTCCCTGCGAAGGAACTGGCGGTCGAGCGGGAACGGGCCGGCGGTCAGTTCCGGGAGGAGCTTGCACTGACCCAGTGCGTCGAAGTCGGTGGCGGTGAGTGGTGTGACACCGGTCGGAGCGGCCTTCGCCGCGGTCGAGGTGACGCCCTTCCGCGGTGTCCGGCGCGCCGCGGTCGCGGAGTCGCTCGCACACGCGGCCAGGACGGTCGCCGCGATCGCACCACCCCCGAGTTCGAGGAAGCGGCGGCGCGATGGGTT
>JBBQXR010000179.1:0-6980 GCA_038209455.1 Acidimicrobiia bacterium | reverse complement strand
CCGGTACCACTTCTACCCGCGTCCGTTCTGCCCGCATTGTTGGAGCGAGGACGTGGAGTGGGTCGACGCCAGTGGACGGGCGACGCTCTACACGTGGTCGGTCGTGCACCGGAACGACCTCCCCCCGTTCCCGGACCGGGTGCCGTATGTGGCGGCCATCGTCGACCTGGCCGAGGGCCCGCGCATGATGACCAACGTCGTCGACTGTGAGTTCGAGGCGCTGAGCATCGGCATGGAACTCGAAGCCGTGTTCCACCCGACCTCGGACGAGGTCACGATCGTGCAGTTCCGCCCCGTCGCGTGACGGATGCCGACGTGAACGGACCACCGGAAGCCGAGTGGAGCTTCCCTTTCGAGGGAGCGCTGCACGAGGAGTTCCCGGCCCTGCACGATGCGCAGAGCGCGTGGCTGAGTCAGATCGACTCGCTCGCCGCGCCCGACCGCAAGACGCACGAGTTGATCCGGCTGGTGTGCACCGTGATCCTGCGGAACCCACCCGGGATCCGGCGCCACGCGCAACTCGCCGGCGAGGTGGGCGCCACCTGGGACGAGATCCTCGGTTCCATCATGCTCACGGTTCCACCGTTCGGGATGCTCGCCGCCGTCGAGGCCATTCCGATCGCACGCGAAGGATTCGACGCCGCCGCACCACCGGAGGACGACTGACGTGACCGAGACCGCTTCGACCGAACCTGCGGTGCCGTTCCGCATCCTGCCGGCCCTCACCGATCTCAACCGCGAGTTCTGGACCGCGGGTGCCCGCGGCGAACTGCGGTTCCTGCGCTGTAACGCGTGCGGCTACTACAACCACCCGCCGACGCCGGTGTGCCCGAGGTGTCACTCCAAGGACCTCGCACCGCACACCGTCTCGGGCCAGGCGACGCTGCACACCTACACCGTGAACCACCAGGCGTGGATGCCGGGTCCGGAGTTGCCGTACGTGATCGCGATCGTCGAACTGCCCGAACAGGAGGGATTGCGGCTCACGACCAACATCGTGAACTGCGCGATCGACGACCTGGCCATCGGAATGCCGATGCAAGTCACGTTCGAACACCACACCGACGGCGAGGACGAGATCTACATCCCGCTGTTCGAGCCGGAGGCCTGAGATGAGCAAGTTCATCGAGAAGTCGACCGTGATCAGCGGAGTCGGTCAGTCCGCCATCGGCCGTCGCCTGTTCCGCGATCCGCTCGAACTCACGCTCGACGCGTGTCTCGCGGCCATCGAGGACGCCGGGCTCACCACCAAGGACATCGACGGTGTCGCCACCTACCCCGGCCCGATGAGTGTGCCCCCGGGGTTCAGCGGCGCGGGTGTGGTCGACGTGCAGGACGCGTTGCGGCTCGAACTCGGTTGGTGGTCGGGTGGCATCGAGGCGCCCGGACAACTCGGCTCGGTCATCAACGCGTGTCTCGCCGTGGCGGCCGGTCTCGCCAACCACGTGTTGTGCTTCCGCAGTGTGTGGGAAGGCAGCGCCCAGGGCACAAAAGGCCGGGCGTCGACCATGCCGGGCGGCGGTGGAGGTGGGAGCTTCCGGGCCAGCGGGTTCATGGAATGGACCCTCCCGTTCGCGGCGCCGTCGGCCGCACCGTGGATCGCGCTGATGGCGCAACGGCACTTCTACGAGTTCGGGACTACGCGCGAGCAGCTCGGTCAGATCCCGATCAACGCCCGGAAGAACGCGGCGCTGAACCCGAACGCGATCTACACCGATCCGATGACCATGGACGACTACCTCAACGTCCGTATGGTGTCGAGCCCGTTGTCGCTGTACGACTGCGACGTGCCGTGCGACGGTGCGACCGCGGTGATCGTCTCCCACGTGGACACGATCCCCGACCTGCGCAAGCCGCCGGTCCACGTGGAAGCGGTCGGCACCGCGCTGCGTGGCCGCCCGAGCTGGGACCAGTTCGACGACCTCACCACGATGGCGTGCCGCGACGCAGCCGCCCAGCTCTGGGGTCGCACCGAGCTCACCGCGGCTGACGTCCAACTCGCCGAGATGTACGACGGCTTCTCGTTCATCGCGCTCGCGTGGCTCGAGGCCATGGGCTTCTGTGGACACGGCGAAGCGGGACCGTTCCTCGAAGGTGGGCAGAACATCGCCCGCGACGGCGGCGTGCTCCCGCTCAACACCCACGGCGGGCAGCTGTCGGCCGGACGCCTCCACGGCTACGGCTTCCTACACGAAGCGTGCACGCAGCTGTGGGGCGAAGGGGGAGCCCGTCAGGTGCCCGGCCACCCCGAGGTCGGGGTGGCCTGTGCCGGCGGCGGGCCGTTGGCGGGCGCGTTGCTCCTCACGTCCCACCGGTAAGCGTCGGCCACTCGCTAACGTCGCCCGGGTGTCGGCCCCAACTTCGCGTCGGTTTCGGACGGCGCTGCTCCTCATCCTGATCGTCGCGGCGGGCGTCCGCACCACGTTCATCATGGCCGTAGCCCGCCACGACCACCGGTTCTACGACGCCGGCTACTACGAACTCCAGGCGCGCCAGATCGGCAAGGGCCACGGCTACAACGATCCGTTCCTCTTCCTCCCCGGTGCGTCGCAGCGGTCGACCCCGGCGGCGGACCATCCTCCGCTCACGGTCTTCGCGATCGTCCCGATCATCACCGCGGGCGACAAGATCGGCTTCGCCGAGTCGACCACGCAGCTCGTCGTCCGCTTCGAGATGTTGGTGATCGGCCTCTTCGGCATCGTGCTCATGGCCATGCTGGCTCGGCGGCTCGCGGGCGACACCGCCGGACTGATCGCAGCCGGGATCGCGGCGTTGTACCCGTACCTCTTCGTGAACGACGGCCTGATCATGAGTGAGTCGTTGGCCGTGCTGTTGGTGGTCGGGGCGTTGCTCCTCGTGCTCCGGCTCATCGACGCGCCGCGCCCGCGCACCGCGGTGTTCCTCGGTCTCGTCTGCGGTGCTGCCGCGCTCGCCCGAGCCGAACTGATCCTGCTCGCACCGCTCCTCGGCATTCCGCTCCTCTGGACGTTCCGGGACCGCGCGTGGAAGGAGCGGGGGATGGTGATCGGTGCGATCGCGGCCGGCGCGGTGATCGTCGTAGGCCCGTGGGTCGCGTTCAATCTCAGCCGGTTCGACGAGCCGACCGCGATCTCGACCAACGACGGCATCGCGATTCTGGGCTCCACGTGCGACGCGGTGTTCTTCGGCCACGCGATCGGGCTCACCAATCTCACCGTGTGCATCCCGAAGCACGCGCCGCCGGGGGACCAGTCGGTGGTATCGAAGATCTACCGCCAGAAGGCGATCGATTACATCAACCACGGACATCGCAGCCAGTTCGTCAAGGTCGTGCTCGCTCGTGTCGGGCGCGATTGGAGTGTCTTCCAACCCGGTGACATGGCGTTCATCAACGAGAGCGAAGGTCGACCGCGCTGGCTCACGAACCTGGGCCTCTGGTGGTACTACCCGCTGGCGGCGCTGGCGATCGCCGGCGCGGTGATCCTGCGGAGACGGCGCACGCGTGAGTGGTTCCTTGCCGTGCCTCCCGTGATCGTGACGGTGGGGGCGGTGCTCTCGTACGGGCAGACCCGGTTCCGGGTACCGGCCGAGCCGGTGATCGTGGTCCTCGCGGCGGTGACGCTCTCCGCCCTCGTGGCTACAGCACGATCGCGGCGAGTTCCTCGAGATGGTCCGATGCCGAACCCCCGAACAGCGACAGGGTGAGCAGGCGTTTGTAATACAGGTGGATGTCGTGTTCCCACGTGAAGCCGATGCCGCCGAAGATCTGAATGGCGTTCGCCGCGACCCGGTAGAAGTCGTCGGCGGCGAACGCACGCGCCATGGTGGCCGCCCGGTGACGCTCGACCGGATCGGCTGCGTCGCAGGCCCACGCGGCGTAGTAGCCCACGGCCCGACCGAGTTCGATCGCCCGCAACATGTCGGCGCACAGGTGTTGGATCGCCTGGAACGAACCGATCGGCTTGCCGAACTGCTCGCGTTCCTTTGCGTATGCGATCGAGAGTTCGAGGGCGCGTTCGGCGGCGCCGATGCCGTCGAGGACCATCGCGATGCCGAGCGCGTCATCGGCGGCATCCCGTGCCGCGCCGTCCTCGGAGATGACCGAACCCGGCGCACCGGCGAAGGTGATCGCCGCGAATTTGCGGGATCCGTCGACAGTCTCGGTCGGGGTCACCTGGACTCCGGGATCCTTCGCGTCGACGGCGACCAGGACCGACCCGGCGGCCACGATCAGGACGTCGGCTGCGCACCCGTCGAGCACCTGCACCGTGTGACCGGTGACGGCTCCGTGGACATCGACCGCGGTGGTCGTCCCCCGAGCGTCCGTGAGGGCGAGCGCGCCCACGACCGATCCGTCGGCGATGCCGGGGAGCCAACGTTCCTGCACGCCGTCGTCCGCCGAGTGCTGGAGTGCAACCACGGTCCCGACGGCCGAGGCGGGGACCGGACCCGGGTACACGGTGCGGCCCATCTCACCGAGGGGGAGCGCGAGGTCGACGAGACCCATGCCGGCGCCGCCGAACCGCTCGGCGACGAGCATGCCGGTGATCCCGATCTCGGCCAGGCCCCGCCACACGTCGTCGACCGCGGCCTCGGCGTCGTACACCGAGCGGACGTACCCGATGGGTGCCCGCTCGGTGAGGTAGCGCTGCACGCTGGTTGCGAGCAGTTGCTGATCTTCCGTGAACTCGAAATCCATCGCCCCGACCTGCTTGCGCAACCTGACGTAGGTGTCAGCTCGGCGACGCTAGCGGGTACGTTTCCGGACGTGCGACTGCAGTACGGAGCGAGTGAAGAGGCATTCCGGGCCGATCTGGTGCACTGGATGGAGGCGAATCTGCCGCCGCAGGAGGTGCTGCGCCGGCCGAAGTTGTCGAGCGCAGATCTTCAGCCCTGGGCGCGGGACTGGCAACGCAAGCTCTTCGACGCGGGCTGGTTGATTCCCGGTTGGCCTCCGGAACTCGGTGGCCGAAACGCGTCGGCGGTCGAGCAGATGATCTACTTCGAGGAGATGTCGCGCCGGGAGATCCCGCGCAGCCTGAACCCGCAGGGGCTCGGGATCATCGCCCCGTCGATCCGTGACTACGGCACCGAGGAGCAGCGCGAGAAGTTCCTGCTCCCCACCCTGCGCGCCGAGATCGCGTGGTGTCTGGGGATGAGCGAGCCGAGCGCGGGGAGTGACCTCGCGAGCCTGCGCACCCGGGCGGTCCTCGATGGTGACGAGTTCGTGGTCAACGGCCAGAAAGTGTGGACCTCGGGCGCGCACCACTCCGACTGGTGTCTGTGCTTCGTGCGGACCAACATCGACGTGCCGAAGCACAAGGGCATCACCGCGCTGATCGTCGACATGACGACGCCGGGGGTTGAGGCACGGCCGTTCCCCGAACTCACCGAGCCCGACTTCATGGACTTCAACGAGGTGTTCTTCACCGACGCGCGGGTACCGAAGGCGAACCTCCTCGGCGAAATCGACGGCGGCTGGCCGATCACCCAGGGGTCGCTCGCCCACGAACGGGCGATGCTCTGGATCGACTATGCGTTCAGCATGGAACGCGCGGTGCGGGCGTTGGTCGCGTTGGGTGACGAACCCGACGGTCGCGGTGGACGCATCGGCGACGACCCGGTGTTCCGCGACCAGGTTGCCTCCATCGCCGTCGACACCCAAGCGCTCATGTGCATGGGGTACCGCGGGTTCTCGAAGTTCATGGCGGGGAAGTCCGCGCCCGAACACTCGTTGCTGAAGTTGTTCGGCAGCGAAGGAGTGCAGCGCGCCCTCGCGATCGGTGCCAACGCCCTCGGTGCTCCCGGCCTCGATCGCAACCGGCTCGGACCGCAGATGTGGCGGGAAGGGGCGTGGCTCACCCAGTGGATGCGTTCGTTCGGTGGGACCATCCCGGGCGGGACCAGCGAGATCCAACGGAACATCATCGCCGAGCGCGTGCTCGGACTCCCACGGCGCTAGCGAGGATTCTCATGGTCGACCGGGTGTTGAGCGACGCCGAGATCGCGAAGATGCAGACGGCGCTCTGGGACCAGGCCAAGGCCGCGATCGACGCCGGTGACCCGGATGCGGCCAAGGCGCTCATCGACCGCGCGGTCGCACAATGGGCGAGTCTGAAGGATTACTCGATCAACTGGATCACGACGCTGCTCACGTTCATCGCCGAGGAGATGGGCGAAGACGCCGTCGAGCGTGCGCTCCGCAAGACGGGCGACGAGTTCGTGCGCCCTCGCCGGGATACCGGGACCGCGTGGGCCGAGGTTCCCGCCGCGCAGCGGGCCAAGGTGATCGCACGCTCGATGGTGGCCAACATGGGCGCGGTCGTTGTCGACGAGGACGAGGAGAAGATCGTCCTGAGCTTCCGGTGCGGGAGCGGCGGGAAGTTGATCGACGACGGTCGGTACGAGGGTGAGCACGCCTACGCGATGCTGCGTGAGCCGGGCGGCCGCACCTTCGGGCGCGACGAACTGTGGGTGTATTGCGCGCACTGTTCGGTGAACAACGAGATCCAACCGGTGGAGTGGGGCGAGGCGCCGACGAGCATCGAGTTCCCGCCCGTCCGCCCTGGCGAACCGTGTGTGCACCACATCTACAAGGACGTCGCCGCGATCCCCGACTCCGCGTACCACCGGATCGGGACCGAACCACCCGGCGCTGATTAACCGGGTGGTGCCACCAGCGCGCGCAGGCCGTCGTCGAGGCGGATGCGGGGTGACCAGTCCGGCGGCGGATCCGCGGTCATCCACGGGCGCATCATTTCGCGCGGACGTGAGGGACGCGCGCCCCACTCGATGTCGAGGTGGAGGCCGGTGGCGTGTTGGAAGCGATCGACCAACTCCCGGAGGGTGATCGCGCCGTCGCCGCGCGCGCCGTAGACCGGACCGGCGGGCGCCGCGGCGGTCGCGAGGAGCGCGCTCACCGCATCGTCGACGTGCACGAGATCGATCAGTTGCGTGCCGTCGGTCATCGGGACCGAGATCCCTTCGCGGCCGGCGCGCAG
>JBBQXR010000178.1:0-6992 GCA_038209455.1 Acidimicrobiia bacterium | reverse complement strand
CGGTCGTCGATGGTCCAGTCGAGCCCACCCGAGTAGTAGACGCCGAAGCGCATCCCGTGGGCCCGGACCGCTTCACTCAACTCGCCCACCACGTCGCGACCGCAGTGGAACCCCGGACGCCGCGGGTTGTCGACCGCGGTCGGCCACAGGCAGTACCCGTCGTGGTGCTTGGTGACCAGCACCACGTAACGCGCGCCCGTGGCTGCGAACGTGGCCGCCCACTCGTCGGGGTCCCACGAATCGAGACCGGCCTCCCAGTCGCCGACGAAGCTCCGGTAGTCGCGGTCGCCGTAGACCTCGCGGTGATGGATCGCCACGGGGCTGTCGGGGAACCGCAACGAGTTCTCGTACCACTCCGTGTACGGCGACCAGCCCATCGCACGCGGGTCGCCCGACATCAACATGTCGCCGACGTCGCCGTCGACCGGCGCGAACGCCGGCACCGAGGCCGGAGTCCAATGGACGAAGATGCCGAGCTTCGCGTCGCGCCACCACGCCGGCACTTCGTGGCGCCGGAGTGCCTTCAGCTGCGGATTCCGGGTGGGCATCGGCGTGAAGGTAGCCGCCCGAGAAGTCAGCCCACCCGGGGACCACCCCTGCCACGGTCCTGGCTTCCCGACCGACCAGAATGCACGCCGTCAGCCGTCACCGAGCTGGAGAGCGCCGACCATGCACCGACCTTGGAAGATCCCTGCGATCGCATTGTGCGCCGTCGCCATCGGCGCGTGCGGCTCGAGCACCTCGGGCTCGAGCACCTCGGGCTCGAGCGGTTCGGGGGGCAGCAGCGCCGCTTCGAAGGCGCTCGTCGCTCACACCAAGGCGGCCAACGTGCCACTGCTCCCCCAGGAGGCGTTCGAGACCCACATCCACACGCAGCTCACCGTGATGGTGAACGGTTCGTCGCTGACGGTCCCCGCCTTCATCGGGATCGACCAGGAAGCGAACAAGATCGCGGCGTTGCACACCCACGATGCCACCGGGCTGATCCACGTGGAGAGCCCCGAGAAGAACGCGAAGTACACCCTCGAGCAGTTCCTCACCGTGTGGGGAATGCCGGCCGGAGCCGACGCGCGGTGCGCGTTCTTCAGCGCCAAGGCGCCGTGCACACTGGCGGTGACGTCGAAGGACTCGGGGAAGGTCGGGCTCGACGTCCGCCTCGTCGACCTCGACGAACTCACGCTGACGGTGACGTCCGCCTGACCCACGATCCCACTCCGGCGTCGTCCACCCCACGTCGGGGGTGGGCGGCGCCAGAGCGTCGGATCAAGCGGGCTTGTCGTTGCCGAACATGTCGGAGTTCGGACGGGCCGCCGCGAGGAGCGGACGGATGGCCGCGTCGACCTCGGACGGGTCGTCGACCGGCTGCGTGCTCGGACCGCGGTGCCAGCTCTCGGCGACGGCGAGGTACGCGCCCGACGCCTCGAACACCCGACCGGTGACGCCGGCCGACTGCGGTGATGCGAGCCAGGTGCACAGCGGTGCGATCCAGCGCGGGTCCATCATCGCCTTGGTCTCGTCCGAAGCACCGCCGAGACCGAGGTCCTCGGTCATGCGGGTCAGCGCGGTCGGCGCGATCGCGTTGACCGTGATGCCGTACCGCTCGAGTTCCATCGCCGCGATGATCGAGAAGGACGCTATGCCGGCCTTGGCCGCGCCGTAGTTGGTCTGGCCCGCGTTGCCGTAGATGCCCGAAGGCGACGTCGTGTTGATGATGCGGGCGTCGTTGGTCTCACCGTTCTTGGACCGCTCCCGCCAGTACGCGGCGGCGAAACGCGAGACGCCGAACGTGCCCTTGAGGTGGACCTTGATGACCGCGTCCCACTCTTCCTCGGTCATGTTCACGAGCATGCGGTCGCGCAGGATGCCGGCGTTGTTCACGACGACGTCGAGCGTGCCGAACGTGTCGATCGCCTGCTTGACGACGTTGCCGGCGCCTTCCCAGGTGGAGATGTCGTCGCCGTTGGCCGCGGCCTCGCCGCCCATGCCCTCGATCTCGGCCACGACGTCGTGGGCCGGGCCCTCGGAGTGACCCGCACCGTCGCGGGAACCACCGACGTCGTTCACCACGACCTTGGCGCCCTCGCCCGCCATCATCAGCGCGTATTCACGGCCGATGCCCCGGCCTGCGCCGGTGATGATCACAACTCTTCCTTCGCACATTTTCGTCATGGGGCATGGATTAGCAGAGGGGGCGCCCCCGAGGCGACCCGTGGAGGCAGGTCGAAGTGTCGACCCGGGGGCCGGACCCCCCTACGGCTGCACGGTCACGTTGCCGGCACGGAACTCGGTACCGACCGTGTCCGGGACCGTGATCCGCCAATCCCGCGCCTCGAGTTCGCTGCGGGTCAGCGTGAATGTTCGGCTCTTGTGACCCTGGGCCGAGTACCGGAACACCCACGTGTCACCGATGTCGAACACCTCGTCGAGGTCGGTCCGCTGGCCGCGTTCGGCGGTGCCGATTCCCATCCAACCGTCATGGCCGGCATCGGTCACCCCAACGTCGAGGTGGTACGGCGTGCCGTTCTCGAACGTGATGCGATGCACGAAACGCGGTGACGGGATGAGGACCATCACCGCCAGCAGCGCGGCCGCCACCAGGGTCACTCCGATCGCGATCGGAGCGGGTGCCATCCGCTCCGATCGCGTCGGGGCGCCGGCGGGTGGTCGCTTGACCGCCGCCGGCGGGGTCACCGGACGCCTCCGTACGCGCCGGCTTCCAATCGCGCCGTCGCCTTCGCGGTGCGGGCGCGTCGTTCGGCACGCAGCGCCCGCACTTCCACGAACACCAGCACGGCGAACGCGACGATCGGCACGAGCATCAGGCCCGCACAGAGCACGAACACGATCGCGACGGCGACCGTCTCGATCGTTTCGGCGGCGACGACCGCCGCCGGTAGTTGTAGTGAGTTCACGAAGTTCTCCCTCGGTTGCAAACACGTCGTGGTTCCGCGTGATGCACGTCGGGCCCGCCTCGGTCGTCGACGCGACGAGCGAGGGGTCAGGAGACGGTCGGCTCAGCAGTGCAGGATCACGCGGTCAGTACGTGACGCGCGGAGGGCCGCGCAACAACACGTCGCCGCGCCGAGCCAGGCGCGGGCGTTCGCCGATCGGGACACGGGTACGAGCCCGACCGCGCATCGCCGCCGCGGCGATGCCGATGGCCGCAAGGATCGCGACGATCCGCAGGAACGGGTCCCCGACCGAGCGGTTGGATTCGACAACGGCGCTCGCGCCGTCGGTACCCACCAGCACCGCCGGTTCGCCGGCCCGCAGATCGAAATTGCTGACCGCCGGTCCACCGAGGTGGCGTTCGGCCTGGGCCGTACCACCCGAGGATGGTGCGAAACACGCGATCGCGACGGCTGCAAGCAGCACCCACCACCAGTCGCGTCGCCTCCGATCCACCCGACAACGGTAGCGGGCACGACCACGCAATGACCCCCGACTCCCGACCGTTCGGGCGCCGACCGCGAATATCACCCGACCTTTGTGCGTTCCTGTACCTCCTCGGTACACGAGGGGACAACGGTCGGCGTGTCGCCGGCGAGCGGACCGATACGTGGGTACCCGGCGGCACGTCACTCCATGCCGACGCGTCACGCGGGACGCCGCTGGCGTCAGGCGTCAGTCGTCGGTGGGTGCGGGCTTCTTGGCGCGGCTGGGGGCCACGCGGGGTGGTTCGTTGGGCTGCTTGGGGTAGACGGGCGGCCACGGGGCGTCCATCATCCCGGCGGCCATGTCGCGCTCATGGAGTTCGAGCAGTGATGCGAGCGATTGCGGATGGTCGTGCATCTCGGCCCACGGATCACCGTCGGCCGCGAGGCGGGTGGGCGCGTCCGCGATCGTCCACCGGCGCGGCGACACCGACTCGAGTTCGTCCCACCGGAACGGCATCGACACCGGCCCCTCCGGATACGACCGCACGGACCACGCCCCGAACACCGTCTTGTGCGGCGCGTTCTGGTTGAAGTCGATGAACACCCGCTCGCCTCGCTCTTCTTTCCACCACGCGGCGGTGAGTAACTCCGGCCGGCGCCGCTCCAACTCACGGGCCACCGCCACCGCGGCGAAGCGCACCGCGTACGCGTCCCATTCGGGCAACAGCCGCACGTAGATGTGGATGCCGCGGCTCCCCGTCGTCTTCGGGTAGCCCTCCACGCCGTGCTCGGTGAGCAGGCGGCGGACCTCGTCCGCTGCTTCCTGGACCATCGGGAACGTGACGCCCGGACCCGGATCGAGGTCGATGCGCAACTCGTCGGCGAACTCGGGCGCGCTCGCCAGCGAGGGCCAGACGTGGAAGCCGAGGCAGCCGAGGTTGATCGCCCACGCCACGTGCGCAACGTCGGCCACCACGAGCGCCTCCGACTCGGTGCCGTTGGGCGTGGACACGGTCATGGTCTGCAACCACTTCGGCGCGTTCTTCGGCACCCGCTTCTGGAAGAAGGAGTCGCCTCCCGCCCCCGACGGGTACCGCTGCAACATCACCGGCCGCCCGCCCATGGTCGCCAACAGCGGCTCCCGAACCGCCTGGTAGTAACGGATCAGGTCGAGCTTCGTCTCGCCCCGTTCGGGGAAGAGCAACTTGTCAGGATGCGAGATCGACACCTGACGGCCATCGATCTCCTCGATGATCTTGTCCCTCGCATCGGCCACGGCCGAACGCTAACGGAGGGGTGTCGTCAGGACGAAAGTCCCTGGCCGAGACCCGCGTGAGAGGCGCACGATCGAACCATGACGAAGATCATTGTTCCGCTGGATGGGTCATTGGAAGGTGAGCTCGCGTTGCCACACGCGCGGGCCCTCGCCGACCGTGATCCCGTCATCCTCATGTCGGCCATCTGGAAGGGCGAGCCGATCGCCCCGAGGAGCTACCTCGAGGAACGCGCCACCACGCTCGTCGGCCCACCCGTCCAGACCCACGTGACCCTGGACGAAGAACCGGCCGACGCGATTGCGGCCCTCGCGAAGGCGAACGCACCCTCGTTGATCTGCATGGCGACCCACGGCCGCAACACCCTGACCGAGACCTTCATGGGCAGCACCGCGGAGGCGGTCGCCCGCGCCACCGACGATCCGATCCTCCTCGTCGGCCCGCACGCAGCGTACGTTCCGAGTCGGAGCGAAGCCCACAACCTGGTCGTCGCGGTCGATGGCGTCGTCACGGCCGAAGCGATCGTGCCGTTCGCGGCAGCCTTCGCTCGTCACCACGAACTGCACCTCTGGACCGTCCAGTCCGTCGCGCCCGCGCCGTATCCATTCGTGGCCGACGCAAGCGTGCCGTCCGCGCCCCACGAGGGGGCGGGGATCGACACCGCGGTTTCTCTGCTCGCCCGTGACGAGATGACCACCGACTCCAAACTCCTCACCGCCATCGATCCGGCTGACGCGATCGTGGAGTTCGCGCGTGATCTCCCGGCCTCGATCGTGGTGATGGGCAGTCACGCTCGCCGCGGGCTTGCTCGCGTCGCCCTCGGCAATACCGCGATGCGCGTGGCGCACGCGGCACCGTGCCCGGTACTCGTCGTCCGCCAATAGGCACATCCGTTCGATCGGAAGGACACCACCGTGGAAGCGCTCGTCGTGTACGAATCGATCTTCGGCAACACGCATCAGATCGCAGACCAGATCGCGAACGGGCTCCGACCCACGATGGACGTCAGCGTCACCGCCGTCGGCAACCTGACCCCCGAGATGCTGGCCGCGGCCGAACTCGTTGTGGTGGGCGGCCCCACTCACGCGCACTCACTGTCCCGCGCTTCGACCCGAGCCGACGGAATCCGTCGCGCCGAACTCCCTGACTCCGAGCGCCGCGTGGACCCCGACGCCGAGGATCCCGGCGTGCGTGAATGGTTCGAGTCCGAACCGGACGGGCACGGCACCAACGCCGCAGCCTTCGACACACGCGTCGACATGAGCCCCGCGATCTCGGGTCGGGCGTCGAAGAGAATCGCGAAGCGGCTGCGCCACCACGGCTTCGCGCTGATCGCCGAACCCGAGAGCTTCCTCGTGAATCGGGACGATCGGCTCGTGGTCGGCGAGGCCGCGCGCGCCCGTACGTGGGCGACGACGCTCGGACAACTCGTTACGGCCTGAAGCGTGGGCGGCCTCCCGGCTACACGGCCGTGACCGTCGCGCTCATGCCCTTCATGAAGTGGTTGGTGACGGTGCCGTCGGAGGTCTTCGAGTCGATGTTGCAGAACATCACGTAGGTGCCCGGCGTGAGCACGAACCGCCGCGTGCTGTGGCTTCCGACCTTGACGTCACCGGTCTCGCCGATAGTGTCGCCGGTCGCCACTGCCTCTTCGTCGACCGCGCCGACCGACCGGTCGCCGGCGACCGTGACCTTCGGCAGCGCATCGGCGCTAGCGGCGCGCACCACGACCATCTCGTGGGTGATCCCACCGATGTTCTTCACGTTGAACGTCACCAGACCGGCCTTCACCACCTGCGGGGTGCGTTTGATCGCAAACTCCTGGAGGTCGACGGTGACCGTCGAACTGATCACGCCCGCGGCCTGGATCTTGCCCACCTTGGCCTTGGCGTCGTTGCTCCGGGTGTACGCCATGCCCGCCGTGATCAGCGCCGCCATGGCCACCACCAGCGCCAACCCGGAGAAAATCGCCGCACCGGTACCCAGGACTTCACGATCACCGCGTTGGAGCTTCATATCCATCACCCTTCGCTCGAGAGCCGCCCATCGAGGTCCGTTCGGCCGAGGAACGGCGCGACGTCGGGGATGTGGCGACCATGGCGCCCGCAGAGGCCAAGGTCCTGAACCTAAGCGATCGTTCGCCCGTGGAAGATCTGAGCCGGACCGTCCACACTGCACCCATGAAGCTCTTCCGACGCCCGTGGGTGAAGTGGACCCTCCTCGCCGTTGTCATCGGTTTCCTTGCGATCCAACTCGTGCCGGCGCGTGTCTCGAACCCGTCGACGCGAGACGAGCCGACCTGGGACAGCCCCCGGACCCGGCAACTCGCGGTCGCAGCGTG
>JBBQXR010000177.1:0-7003 GCA_038209455.1 Acidimicrobiia bacterium | reverse complement strand
GCAGGAACTCGTCGACGGTGAACTTGCCGCGCTCGACGTGCAGGTGCGCGCCGCGGAGGCCGACATCACTCGCGCCCGTGCGGTGATCGCCGAACAGGAGGTCATCATCGACGCCGAGATCGAGGCCGAGGTCGCGGCCCGCGCGGCGTCCGCCGGCACGATCGCTGCCGAGCTGCTGGCGCTCTACGAACGCGTGCGCAACACGAATCGAGGTGCCGGGGTGGCGAAGCTGGTGGGCCACACCTGCCAAGGCTGCCGGCTCACGATCCCGGCCTCGGAGGTCGACCACATCCGGCACGCCGCCGAAGGCGATGCGGTGTCCCACTGCGACAACTGCGGCGCGATTCTCGTGCCGAGCGCGTGATGGGCCTTCGCCCGAACGGAACCCGATGAGCCGGGAGACCGTCGTCACCGAATCGTTGCCAGGCTTCGAACCGGCGTTGCGGACCGTCCGCATCTTCTGCGACGGCGGTTCGCGCGGCAACCCCGGTCCGGCCGGTATCGGTGCCGTGGTGCTCGACGCTTCCCGCGAACCGGTACGCGTCCTCACGACCGTGAGCGAGACGATCGGCATCGCCACCAACAACGTCGCCGAGTATCAGGCGCTGATCTCGGGTCTCGAGGCCGCGGCCGAGTTCGGTGCGCATCGGATGGAGGTGCGAGCCGACTCGCAGCTCCTCATCCGGCAACTCGAGGGCCGCTACCGGGTGAAGAATGCGGGTCTCCAGCCGCTGTACCGCCGAGCGATGGAGTTGCTACGCGATTACGCCGAGGTCGATCTGCAACACGTGTACCGCGAGGACAACACCGAAGCCGACGCGCTCGTCAACGCCGCGCTCGACGCGGCCACCACCTGAGTCGGCCGTGTTCTTCTGGTTCATCGGGCCATCGGTGCTCGGGATCTACGAGGTGTTCCGGAGCCGTGGCCTCGACTACCGCCTGATCGCGCTCGGATCGTTGCTCCCGTTGCTCGTCGATCTCCCGATCGGGTATTTCGGCCCAGGTCATTCGATCGTGGTCGCGGTCGCGGTGCTCACCATCGTCATGGTCGGCACGATCGGTCGGCCCCGGCTCGTTCGGCGCCGACTCGTCTGCATCCCCATCGGCTGGTTCTGTGGCCTCGTCCTCTCGGGAGCGTTCCTCCACGACCATGCGTTTCTCTGGCCGCTGCTCGGACGCGGGTGGGGGACCGTCGAGCTGCTCCCACCACCGACGCTCCTGGTATTGGGTGAGGCCGCCGGCATCGCGATCATCGCGTGGTCGCTCGGCCGGTTCGGGCTCAACCGGCCCGGACCGCGGGCGGAGTTCTTCCGGACCGGCCGGCTCTCGGAGCCGACGTGATCCATCTCGTGCGGCACGGCGAAACCGGCCCGAACCGCGACCGGCTGGCGCTCGGACGGGCCGATCCACCACTCACCAAGCGCGGTCGCGCCCAGGCGGAGCGACTTGCCGCATCGTTGACGACGGCCGGCGTCTCCCACGTTATCACGAGCCCGTTGGCGCGCGCTCGCGAGACCGGCGCCGCCATCGCGGCGGCGTTGGGCACCGCAGCCGAGGTGGACCGGCGTCTCGTGGAGTTGGATTACGGCGAGTGGGACGAACGCTCCTTCTCCGAGTTCCCGCCCGAAGATCTCGCCCGCTGGCGCCGTGATGCCACCTTCGCTCCACCCGGTGGCGAGAGCCTGATCGCAGTGGGCGAGCGCGTGGCGTCGTTCTGTGACGACATGATCGGACAGGGCGACGTGATCGCGGTGAGTCACGTCTCGCCGATCAAGGCGGCAGTGGTGTGGGCCATGGACGCGGATCCGCTCCTCGCGTGGCGGATGCATCTCGACATTGCGTCGATCTCGCGGATCGATGCCGGCCCCGGTGGCTCGCGTCTCGTCGGGTTCAACGCCACCGCCCACCTCCACGGCATCTGAACCCGCCGGTTCAGCCGGACCTTTGTCCCTTCCTGTACCGAGGCGGTAGATCAGGGACCGCGGTCGACGAAGCGGGTCGGAGTTCACGCGGTGACGGGCGCGGCAGGCGCGGCGGCAGGGACGGCAACGCGGAGTTGACGGAACGCGGTCCAGGCGCAGAGCACGAGCGCGGCGAGCACGTACAACGCCATCATCGTGGGTCCGAGCATCCACTCGAAGCCGCTCTTGCCGAGCACCGAGTTGATCGGGCTCCAGCCGAGTGGATCGACGACGGGCAGCAGCAGCAGGAAGAACACGGTCGAGCGCACCTTGTCGGGCCAGGCGATCGCACGACTCGGCGCCCGCCGCGCCAACATCACGAGCGGCGCGACCAGAAGCAGATAGTCGTACGAGACTCGGTACATGCTCGTGAGGATAAGGAGGATTCCGAAGGTGATTGCCAACTCCTCGCGATCGCCGTCAGGGTCGGCGCGGTGGAGTCGCCAGATCACGGACGCCCCGGCGAGGAGCACGAGCAAACCGCCCAGGGCTGCGACTGTCTCGGACGGGTGGAGGTGGGTGACGCGCACGAACGTGTTGCCGATGTCGATCCGGAGTCCGCTCCCGAGCCGGGATTGGCGTGACTGGCTGGTGATGCGTGCGTTCTCCTGCCACGACGTCACCAGGCGACCGAACCCTCCGGCCGCGTGGACGAGGCTGGGAAGCAGCACCGCGCTGAGCGCGGCACCGAGCGCAGTGCAGTAGGCCGCCAGCCGAACGCGTCCCGTCGAGACGAGGAGCACGACGAGAGGGATCGCGAACGTGGGTTTCGACCACACGACCGCAATGGCAACCGCGCCCATCAGGAGTGGAACGGCGGAGTGAATGTTTCGCGGGCCGGCAGTGCGGACGCGTTCGGTCGCGACGGCGAGCGCCACGTACGTGCCGATCGTGAGCAGCAGCGTCGGCTGTCCGGAGCGGAGGTCGAAACGCCCGGGATCGCTCAACAGCACCAGCGTGGCGAGACCGATGACCATCGCCCCCGTGAGCCGTATGCGAGCGAGTCGCAGCGTGGCTACCGCGAGGCCGAGCACGAGGGCGAGATTCCATCCGAAGTTGACCGCGCGTGCGACCGGGAACGAGAACAGCAGTAGGGGCGCGTTGAGCAAGAGGTGCACGGGCGTGTAGAGCGGGAACTCCTGTCCGACGGGGTAGTGCTGGTAGTACACGTCGACGTTGTAGGGGTTCACGCCGTCGCGGAGTGCGACCACGGGGTAGTAGATCGCGTCGCGGAAGTCGGTGAGGGGTCCGATGTCGCTTCGACTCGCCGACAGCCCGTGCCAGGTGGTGACGGTCAGCCAGGTTCCGATGGTGACGAACGCGACCACGGCCACCAGGGTGCGCATCCACACCGGCACCGGGTCGATCGCGCCATACAGCCGGTCGCGCATGGGGGGACAGTACCGGGCGGCGCCGAGCTCAGAAACTGGTCGCGGGAACCACGAAGATTGCCAGCGCGTCGATTCGGCGTTTGGCCTCGACCACGGCGCGGGAGAACGGCTTCGCGCCCGCGGCCTGGAGTGCCGCGAGCCGGCGGACCGCCTGCGCACGCTGCGATTTGGTGAAGTCGCCTGCATAGGCGATCTGACGCGCGCCGGGGAGGGATGCGGTGTTCTCGATCAACGCATTCGACGTCAGGATCAACCGGGTCCGAATCGGCCCGTGGCGGTAGATCCGGTGCTCGCCGTAGATGATCTTCGTGGGGTAGTCGTAGAACTGACGGACCGGGATCGACGCCCGTTCGAAGCTGAGAATGACGCCAGGGATGTCGGCGCTGGCGGAAAACGAGGTGTCGGTCTTGATCGCGACGACACCGCGGCCACGGGGTAAGTGCCGAATCGCCTGAACCGAGAGTCGCCGAACGAGGTCGGCCCGGCGATGGATCGGCGGGCCGATGTTCGCCAAGTGCGCGCACGCGACCGCACTGAGGGTGAGGACGCCGGCGAGCGCGAGGCCGGCGACGATGTTCACCGACGGTCGGGGGCAGTACGGCGCGACGGCGCGGCCGATGACCGTCACCGTGAACGCGAGCGCGAGCGCGGCGAGGACCCACACCCACCGCAGGCGGTATTCGTAGAGGGCGCCGATGGTCTGCGCGATGGACACGACGCCCAGCACGAGCGGGACCACCAACGCGATGCCGAGGAGCCAGTCGGCGCGCCGTTTGGCTCGGGACGCGAACGCGACCACCAAGGCGGCGCCGAATGGCACGAGGAGAATCGGAACCGGTACGGGACCCAATGCCGATAGCGGCTCCGCGGTGTAGGGGTTCGCTCCGCCGAAACCGCGCAGCCAGTCGGACTGGAGCGTGAACTGCGCGGCGACGATCCGCAGCCCTTGAGCGAGGCTGTGCTTCGGGCCGTCGGGATGCGCGAAGTAGCTCGCGATGGCGTGGAAATTGCCGGGATGGCGGACGACCTGGTCGAGGACCGGTGGGAACCACACGACCGCTGCCGTCCCGAGCGCCCACCACAATGCACCGAGCCCGTTGGTCCGACGCTCGCGAAAGACGCGCCACACACACCAGACCAGGAGTGGGGCGACGATCGGGACGTACCCGATGTGGTCCTGCATACAGAACGAGCCGATGAACACCGCCATGACCAGACCGATGCGGTCGCCGCAGGTCGCCGCCCACGCCGTGATCACGAATGCGCCGAAGGGCAGGATTGTCACGTAGGGATTCCATGGGTTGGCGAGGAATCCGGCCGGCAGGGTGACGACGAGTGCGCCGCACGCCAGAGCAACCGTGCCGGCGAGGAGCAGCCCGCCCCAGCGCTTGGCCGTCGTGATCATCACACCGATGGCGAGTCCGTTGATGACGAGCGCGTCGATCAGCATCGCGGTGCTGTTCGCACCGGCGATCCGGTAGAAGGGCCACGAGAAGTAGAAGAACAGCGGTCCCGGGTGACTCCAACTTCCACGCGAGAACGGCCCGGTGAGGACCGGATGCGATCCGACGTCGCGCACGATGAGTTCGTTCAGCGCATTGTCCCCGGTCGCGTGGAACCCGCCACCAAGCGACGTGAACAGGTGGACGGCGGCAACGACGAAGGGTGCGAGGATGATCGCGACGAGAATCCAGGTCTCCCGTCCGACGGGTTCAGCGGTCGGGCGCCCGGACTGCTCCGGTGCGAGGGCAGTCGTCATTTCTTCGCGTTGGCGAGCGCGTGCAGCGCGGGGGCGAGCGACTCCCACACCACCCGCGCACCCTCCGGGGAGAAGTGCTGGCCGTCGGTGCGCATCGTGGCGCCGTTGATCGTGTCGGCGTACTTGCCGTTCGGGCAGGCGACCGCGTCGAGATCGAAGAGGTGGACCTTGGTCGGGTGGTCGGCCGCGTACCGGCGCCAGACGCCGTTCAGCCAGTCGACCCGACGGGGGTCGGCGCGTTCCTTCTCTCCGAACTGACCGAGATCACGCTGAGCGACCTCGAAGCACGGCGTGGTGAGCAGCACGAGGGGCGCGCCGCTCGAGGTGAGGACACGTGTCGCTTCGTCGAGCCGTCCCCGCAGGTAGGCCTCGGCCTCGGGAGTCCCGTTCTTCAGCACGTGACCGTCGACCGTGCGGTCGAAGACCTCCCATCCGCCGACGAGCAGCGCCGTCACCTGGGGCTTGTACTTCCGCACGCCGGCTGCGTACTTCTGGGGCCAGTCGCCGCACTGGTCCTGGCTTCCGCCGTCAACGCCGTTGCTGCTCGGGGTGCCGGTGACGATGCCGCATCCGATGATCGCGGTGTCGCGGATCCACACCTGGCGCTGGAGCTGTTTGGGGAGCGGGGCGGCGGCGAGGGTGAACGCGATTGAGTCTCCCGCGAGGAGGACGCGGCTGGCGCCTTTCAGGGGCGGGGCATTCAAGCGTCGCGTGAACAAATCCTCGAAGTAATTCGGCCGGGGCTTGGCGGCGGCGCCGCTCGCAGTGAGGAGCACCACGGCGAGCGCGGTGAGTGCAGCGGTGATCGGTACCCAGGCCACCCGGTTGCGGACCCATCGGATTCGCTGTTCCCTGATCGGGCGTTCGACGAGGACGTACGACGCGATGGCAACGACCACGCTCGTCGCGAGTCGGAGGAGGAGCAGGCCGGTGCCGTCGAGACCGGTGCGATTCGGCGAGAGGAGCACGAACACCGGCCAGTGCCAGAGGTACAGCCCGTAGGAAATGCGTCCGAGCTGCGGGAGTGGTGGGAGTGAGAGCACCGAGCGCACCGGTCCACGCGTCATCGCCGCCGCGATCACGGCCGCCGACCCGAGCGCGACCGCCGTGAAGCCACCGCGGTAGAGGTGCGTCCAGTTCTCCGATTCGATGACCACCACGTAGCCGAGGAGTACGAGCGCGAGGCCGCCGGCAATCTGCATCCCCGCGGTCCAGATGCGGGTCCAACTCGTGGTGCGCATCGAGAAGAGCACGGCGAGCGCAGCGCCGATGAGCAACGCCTGGGCGCGGGTGTCGGTGCCGTAATAGGCCCGCGAGGAGTCACCGCCCGGGTGGTACAGCACAGCCATGAGCAACGCCGATGCGGCCGCGAGCGACAGCACGATGGTGGCGATGACCTTGAGGTTGTACTTGGCCACGCGCACGATGCCGAGGAACGCGAGTGGCCAGATCAGATACCACTGTTCCTCGATCGCCAACGACCACATGTGTCGGAGCGGCGACGGCGATCCGAACTGAGCGAAATACGGTTGGCCGGAGAGGACGAGTCGCCAGTTCTGCACGTAGAACAGGGAGCCGAGCAGGTCGCCGCGGAGGCCGAGCGCCTCGTCCTTGGTGGCGATGTACGCGCCGAAGAACGCAACCGCGATCAGCACCAGGACGAGGGCCGGGATCAGCCGCCTCGCCCGGCGGAGCCAGAAGGCCTTGACCGCAACGCGATGGGTACCTCGGATCTCACGCAGGAGCAACAGCGTGATGAGGAAGCCTGAGAGCACGAGGAACACATCCACCCCGAGGAATCCGGCGTGCGCCCAGCTCACCCCGCCGTGGAAGAACATGACCGCGAGCACGGCCAGGGCCCGGATGCCGTCGAGCGCCGGTTGGTGGGCAAG
>JBBQXR010000176.1:0-7007 GCA_038209455.1 Acidimicrobiia bacterium | reverse complement strand
GTGGTTCCTGGTCCGTCGGCGGTCACGACTGCGCTCGTGCTCTCGGGGTTGCCGACCGATCGTTTCGTCTTCGAGGGCTTCCTACCTCGGAAGGGGACCAGCCGAGTCGAACGGTTGGAGGCGCTCCGCACCGAGGTCCGCACGACCGTGCTCTTCGAGTCGCCCCGGCGCGTCGCCGCCACGCTCGCCGAACTGGTGGACTACTGCGGTGCCGATCGCTCAGCGGTCGTCGCCCGCGAGCTCACCAAACTCCACGAGGAGGTCCGGCGCGGCACGCTCGCGGAGCTGGCGGCCGGCGCCGAGACGGACGAGCCCCGTGGCGAGTGTGTGATCGTGCTCGGCGGTGCGACGTCCGCGCCGTTGGCACCCTCGGACGCCGACGTGGATGCGGCCCTGACGGTCGAACTCGCGACCGGCTCGTCCACTCGGGACGCCGCCGCGATCGTCAGCGCGCGACTCGGGATGTCGCGGCGAGAGGTCTACGCGCGCGCGGTCACGCTGAAGTCGCGGTGAGCTTCTCCACACAGGTCGTGCACACGACCTTGCGGCTGAAGTCGCGCAGCTGGTCGGTCGAGCCGCAGAACACGCAGCGCTGCTCCACCTTCTCCAGCGTGATGCGATCGACCTCCGCCGTCATCATCACCAGGTCGCCGACATCGATGCGGAGTGCCTTGCGCATCTCGACCGGGATGACCACGCGTCCCAGTTGATCGATCTTGCGCGCTACGCCACTCGCCATCGGTGTGACCCCCGCGTAAGAGACTCGGAACCGCCCGGACCGTCGGTACTGTAGGGCGCGTGCCTGATTCCTTCTATGTGACGACGCCGATCTACTACGTCAACGACGCGCCACACATCGGTCACGCGTACACCACGGTCCATGCCGACGCCCTGGCGCGGTGGCGTCGGCTCCACGGCGACGACGTCCTCTTCCTCACCGGGACCGACGAGCACGGGCTCAAGATCCAGCGGGCCGCCGAGGAGCGGGGCGTGACGCCGCTCGAGTGGGCGGATACCACCAGCGCCCGGTTCCGGGACGCGTGGGCGCTGCTCGACATCAGCAACGACGACTTCATCCGCACCACCGAGCCCCGTCACCACGCGGCGGTCCAGGCCTTCCTCACCCAGGTCTACGACAACGGCTTCATCGAGTTGGCCACCTACGAGGGCCTGTACTGCGTGGCCTGCGAGGCGTATTACACCGAGGACGACCTCGTCGACGGCCTCTGCCCGATCCACCATCGCGCGGTGGAGACGGTGACCGAGGAGAACTACTTCTTCCAACTGTCGAAGTTCGAGCAGCCGCTCATCGACTACTACGAGGTCAACCCGCAGGCGGTCCAGCCCGAGAGCAAGCGCAACGAAGTGCTCGGCTTCCTGCGCCAGGGCCTGCGCGACTTCTCGATGAGCCGGACCTCGATCTCGTGGGGCATCCCGCTGCCGTGGGACCCCGAGCACGTCACCTACGTCTGGTACGACGCGCTCATCAATTACGCCAGTGCGGTCGGGTTCGGCTCCGACCCCAGCCAGTTCGCGTACCGGTGGCCGGTGCAGTACCACCTGCTGGCCAAGGACATCCTCCGGTTCCACGCCGTCTACTGGCCCGCGATGCTCATGGCCGCGGGGCTCCCGCTGCCGGAGAAGCTGTTCGTCCACGGCTACCTCCTCGTCGGCGGCGAGAAGATGAGCAAGACCAGTCTCAACAACATCGCGCCCGCGGACCTCGTCCCCGAGTTCGGCAGCGACGGCTTCCGCTACCACTTCCTCACCGACCTCCACTTCGGTCAGGACGGGGACTTCAGCTACGAAGGAATGGTCGCCCGCTACAACGCGGACCTGGCCAACAACTTCGGGAACCTGGCGAGCCGCGTGCTCAACATGGCGGTCGGGTACTGCGACGGTCGGGTTCCCGCGACCCGGGCCGACGGTCCGCTCGCGGCGCAGGCGGCCCGCGCGCTCGACGCGTACGAGGCCGCGCTCGGCGAGTTGAAGTTCGACGAAGGGTTCGGCGCGGTGTGGCAACTCATCCGCGACGCGAACGCGTACATCGAGGACTCGGAGCCGTGGAAGACCCACAAGGCGGGTGACGCGGAAGCCACCGCGGCCGTCCTCGGTGATTGCCTCGAGGTGCTGCGGATCGTCGCGTTGCTGGCATCGCCGGTGATCCCGCGAGCCGCGGCGGAGCTGTGGCGTCGGCTCGGTCTGCCGGGAACGCCCGAGGAGCAGGTGCTCCCCGGCGCCGCCGGCTGGGGAACGGCGCCGACCGCCGGCCACGCGCTGACCAAGGGCGCCTCGCTCTTCCCCCGCATCGACGCGTGAGCACCGAAGCAGGCGGCGGCTGGGTCGACAGCCACTGCCACCTGCCCGCCGACCTGGCCGAGGCCGATGTCATCGCGGACCGGGCCCGGGCGGCAGGGGTCGCCTGGATGGTGTGTGTCGGGACCGACCTGGCCACGTCGGTGGCTGCGATCGCGCTCGCGGAGCATCGGGACGACGTTCGCGCCACCGTCGGTCTGCACCCGCACGACGCCGTGCACCTCGACGAGCAGTGGCCCGAACTGGCGCGTCTCGCCGCCAGCCCGGCGGTGGTCGCGGTCGGGGAGGCCGGGCTCGACCACCACTACGAGCACTCGCCGGGTCCCGACCAGGCCCGCGCGTTCCGGGCCCAGATCGGGCTGGCGCACGAACTCGATCTGGCGTTCGTGATCCACACGCGGGAGGCCTGGGACGAGACGTTCGCGATCCTCGACGACGAGGGCATGCCGCGCCGCACCGTCTTTCACTGTTTCACCGGTGGCCCCGACGAAGCGGTGGCCTGCCTGGCCCGCGGTGCCCACCTCTCCTTCAGCGGCATCGTCACGTTCAAGAACGCGGTCGATGTCCGGGCCGCCGCGGCGATCGCGCCACCCGATCGGATGCTCGTGGAGACGGACAGCCCGTACCTCGCGCCGGTGCCGTTTCGCGGCCAGGTCAACGAACCGGCGCGGGTGATCGACGTGGGTGCCGGCCTCGCGGCGGCCACCGATCAAAGTCCCGCAACCGTGGCTCGCCACACCGCGGAGGTCGCTGACCAGGTCTTTCGGCGTGTCTGAGCTCCGATTTGCTTCGGCATTCCTGGAAGATTCTGGTATCTAGATTGACCCTGCAAGAGGCCATCGTTAGGTTCGCCTGGTCTTGAACGGCCGCCGCGGAGTGCGGCCGACACCCCCGGAGGCGGACCCATCAGCGAGCATCTGACTCGTCGTACCGTGCGGCCCGCGAGCGGCGACGCTCGCGCCCGGCGCTATGCGTTGCGCTCCGTCCGCCCGTCGCCGGCCCGGCTCGAGGCGCCCGAGCCGCACGTGTGGCTACCGATCCTCGACCTCACCGAGGAGCTCGACGCGCTCGACCTGAACGCGGAACTCGAGACCCTCGATCTGGACGACGAGCTCGAGACGATCGACCTCGGCGACCTCGACCGTGGGACCGGAACCCTCGGCATCACCGAAGAACTCGAACTGCTCGTCTTCGTCGAAGGTCAGGACGACCTGGCGCGCGAACTCGAGGCGATCGAGGCCGGGTTCTGGCGTGCAGCGGAGGCCGAGCACCCGTTCCTCACCGGCGAGCTTCCCGTGACGCGATCCGTGGCCCCCGAGGTCGTCGCCCCCGTGCCCGCCCCGGATGCGAGGGCCGACGCGGGAGCGCCGGTCGGAATCGTTCCGGCGCCCGAGACCGTGGTCCCGGCCGAGCCCACGATCGTGGTGCCGCCGGCGACGGCCGTTGCGCCCGCGGTCACGGCTCCGTCGACCCCGGTTGCTCACGCGGAGCCCGATCCGCTCCAGGCCCTGATCCCGGCGGCCTACGCGAGCGTGCGGCCGAACCGGCCTGCGATCGTGCATCGCAAGCGCGCACTGCGGATGCGGCGGCGGATCATCGTCACCGTGCTGGTCACCGCAGTCGCCGCAGCCTGCGCCGGGGTCACGGCCCGTGTCCTCGGCGGGACCCGGCCCCAGCGCGACGTCACCGTGTCCATCGACGGTCGTGCGAACACCGTCGTCACCCGCGCCGGGACGGTGAGTGATCTGCTCGCAGCCGGGGGAGTGGTGCTCCACGACGGCGACCGCGTGTTCCCGTCCTTGTCGACCCAGCTCCGCCAGGGCATGCCGATCCGAATCCAGCGTGCCTTCCCGATCGTGGTGGACGTTGACGGCAAGATCACGGAACGGCGCACCACCCGTCACACGCTCGCCGGCATCCGGCGCGAACTCGGGCTGCCGGCCGCAATGGTGCGGGTCGGCGGCGGCAACCGGATCGACCGGCGTGCTCGTATCGTCATGCGCACTCCGCACGACGTGACGGTGATCGCCGACGGTGCGACTACTCCGGTGGCGCACTCGACCGCGCTCACCGTCGCCGAGTTGCTCGCCAGTCGCAAGATCGCGCTCGGCGCGCAGGACGAGGTGACCCCCGCGCTCGAGACCCGGCTCGCCCCCGGCCTCGCGGTGCAGGTGTTCCGCCTCCTCCCCGACCAGGTCGTCGACGTGAAGGTCATCCCGTTCACCACGGAGTACCGGGACGACCCGAACCTCGCGCGTGGACACACCAACACGATCCAGGCGGGCAAGAACGGCACGGCCCGCGTGGTCTCGAACGTCGTGAAGAAGGACGGCGTGATCGTCCAGTGGACCGAGGTGAGCAACACGGTCATCACCCCGGCGGTCCCCCAGATCCTCGCCCGCGGCACCAAGCCGTCCGGCACGCAGCAGGCGCCGCCGGCACCGGCGTCCGGCGGCCGTTCGATCGGCGGCGGGTACGCCACCTGGTACAAGAGCCACGCCGGGCCTGGCGCCTGTGCGCACCTCACGCTCCCGTTCGGGACGATCGTGAAGTTGGTCGCCGACAGTGGGCGCACCGCCCAGTGTCGTGTGGGTGACCGGGGCCCGGAGGCGTGGACCGGCAACATCATCGACCTCAACCCGGACGTGTTCGCGCAGTTGGCGCCGCTCGGGACGGGACGCATCCACGTCTCCATGTACATCGTCGGCTGACGGCCGACGCGCGCGGATGGCGCTGACCCCGGCGACGATCCCGGCCCTGCTCGAGCGCCATGGTCTCCGGCCGAGCCGGGCGCTGGGGCAGAACTTCCTCGCCGACCCCAACACCGCGCGTCGCATCGTGCGGCTCGCCGGCGTCGAGGCGGGCACACGGGTGCTCGAGATCGGGCCGGGCATCGGCTCGCTCACCGTCGCCCTGCTCGACGCGGGTGCGCTCGTCACGGCACTCGAGCTGGACCGGCATGTGATCCCCGCGCTGGAGGAGACCGTGCACGGGCATTCGGAAGCTGGTCAGCCGGTGTCGATCGTCAACGACGATGCGTTGCGCGTCGACTTGGCATCGGTGATGGACCCGACCGCGGGGGACTGGTCGGTGGTGTCGAACCTGCCGTACAACCTGGCGACCCCGATCGTGATGCGACTCCTCGACGACGCGCCGCACGTACGATCGATGATGGTGATGGTCCAACGCGAGGTGGGCGAGCGGATGGCCGCGGGGCCTGGCACGAAGACGTACGGCGCGGTGTCGGTGAAGATCGCGTATTACGCGCGCGCCGAGGTGGTGGGGTTGGTGCCGCCGTCAGTGTTCATCCCTGCGCCGAAGGTGGAGTCGGCCCTGGTGCGGATCACGCGCCACGCCAGTCCGCCGGTGGAGGTGCCGTCGCCGGAACGACTCTTCGCATTGGTGCGGGCCGGGTTCGGTCAACGGCGCAAGATGCTCCGCGGCGCCTTGCGCGCCGAACTCGGCGAGCGCACGGCCGACGACCTGAACGCCGCGGGGATCGAAGGCACGGCACGCGCCGAGACCTTGAGTCTCGAGCAGTGGGCCGCGCTCGCCCGGGTGGTGGGCACGTGACGGAGGACCGGATCCCGATCGACGCGTGGGCCAAGCTCACCCTCACACTGCGCGTGCTCGGAACCCGGCCCGACGGGTTCCACGAACTCGAGGCGCTCACCGTCATGATCTCGGCGCCGGCGGACCGGCTCGTGGTCGCTGCCGCGCCGGCGGGCGTGGTTGCGTTCACGGTCAGCGGCGGCGGTGCCGACATTCCGCACGACGACACCAACCTCGCCGTGCGCGCGGCGCGTGCGATCCTGCCGACCGACGGTGGTGTGAGCATCGCACTCACCAAGGTCGTGCCTTCGGGTGCCGGGCTCGGAGGTGGTTCGGCCGACGCCGCGGCGGTGTTGCGGGCGGTCCGTGACCTCTACGGCGTCGAGGATGACACGGTGATGGAGGCTGCGGCAGCTCTGGGCTCCGACGTACCGGTGTGTGTCCGCGGGGTACCGGTGATGATGCGGGGCCGGGGCGAGCGGCTCGATCCGGTCGCCTTGGCCGGCGACCTCCACGTGGTGGTGGCCTCGCCGCCGTTCCGGATCGCCACCCCACCCGTCTTCGCGGCGTGGGACCGGCTCGGGGGGCCACGCAGCGAGCGCACCGTCACCGCGCCCGACGCGGTCGCGCACCTGGTGGAGGACCTGGTCAACGACCTGGAACCGGCCGCCGAGGCGGTGGAGCCCGAACTGCGGGGTTTTCGCACCCGGTTGGAGGCGGTCGCAGGGCAGGCGGCGCTCCTGGCGGGAAGCGGATCGGCCTATTGGATCCCGGTGGAGGACGCGGTCGTCGCAACCGAACTGGCGGCGCGGATCGAAGCCGAGTTGGAGGTCCGGACGTGGTCCGGGCACGCGCTCCGAGAGCCGGTTGCGTGATGGTCGCCGGAGTCTGATCGGCGATCCGATCGCACCGCCGCAGCGGTGCGGAACTCGGGGTCGCTCAGCGACCCTGCTGCCGACGCTGCCAGCGCGTCTTCTTCAGCAGCTTCTTGTGCTTCTTCTTCCGCATGCGCTTACGGCGCTTTTTGATCAGGGATCCCATGGCGGCCGGGACCTTAGCGGGCGCACGGCTCCGGGGCACATTGGCGGCTCGTGGTTTCGGGAGCCGGGCTGGTTGAGGGTGCGGGGTAAGGTCGCGAG
>JBBQXR010000175.1:0-7008 GCA_038209455.1 Acidimicrobiia bacterium | reverse complement strand
GCCGGGACATGTCGGCGATCGGGTCGCTGTCGCCGTGCCACGGGAGGTCGGGCGCAAGCACGTGGTGGGTCTCGGCGAACGTGCGTCCGAGGCTCTCCCACATGTACGCGGTCTGGCCTCCACCGTGGAGGCACACGATCGCCGGCGCATCGGAGCGACCCCATTCGAGGTAATGAGCCTGACGGCCATCGACGAGGACGAATCCACTGCGGCCGCCGGCCGGGATGTCGTGGCGGGGGACGTTCGACTCGACCGGTTCGACCATCGGGGCATCCTGACACGGCCGTCAGGTCCGTGGCATTCTGCGCGTATGACTGCATCCGATGCTCTCGCCGAAGAGTCGGCCATTCGTCGACTGATCGCCGAGTACTGCCATCACTACGACGACAAGCGGGCAACCGAGTTCGCCGACCTCTTCACCGAGGACGCGACGTTCACCGTCTTCGGCACCAGTCGCAACGGTCGCCAGGAGATCCACGACCACATCGGCACGCAGCGGCCGGGCATGGCTCCGGGCCAGCACGTCACGTACAACTCGGTGATCGAGATCGCCGACGACGGTCGTACGGCACGTGCATTCACCGACTTCCTGTACATGAACAAGACCGACGACGGGTTCCGGATCTCCACCGCCGGTCGGTACCACGACCGACTCACGCGTGACCCCGACCGCTGGCGGTTCCAGACCCGCACGATCGTGTTCCTGGGCGATGCGGTGCCCGGCGAAGCGTGAACGACCGCGTGACCGACGACCCCACGGATCCCGCCGCACCGACTGTTCGCCTCGGCGACCCGGCGCTTCCGTACCGCCGACGAATCCGCCTCGTCCGCCTCGACGCCGACCGCGTGTGGGGCGGACTCGAGGACGACTTCCACCACTTCGAGGTGACGCTCACGCACGACGGTACGCACGTGACCGACGTCCTGATGGAAGCATTCCGGTGGCCCTGGACCACCTGCCCGGACGCCGGTGCGGCACTCGGCGCGCTCGTCGGCATGGAGTTGTCCGACCGCTGCACTGCGGTCGCGCGCGTGACCGACGCGCACTTCCAATGCACGCATCAATTCGATCTGGCGGGCCTCTGCGTGTCGCACGCGGCGCGTGGCGACGAACGCCGCCAGTACGACGTCGCGCTCGAACCCGACAGCGAAGTACTCCGCCCGAAGCTCTGGCGCGACGGTGAACTCGTCCACGACTGGACCCTGACCAAGGACGGGATGCAGCGCGTCCTCGTCGACCCCCCTCCGTTCACCGAGGCCCCATGGAAGGGCGGGTTCATCCGCTGGGCCGACGCCACGCTGCCGCCGTTCGACGCCGAGGCCGCGATCGTCCTGCGCCGCGCCTGCGACATCGGTATGGGACGCGGCATGGATCTCGAGGCGATCGATACCGCGGTCGAACTCGCGGGGCTCATGACCGGCATCTGCTACTCGATGCAGCCCGAGACGATGCCCGTCGCGTTCCGCACGCGCGGCACCATCCGCGACTTCGGCGCCCACCCCGACGCCCTCCTCCCCGACCGCCCCTGAACTTGCGTCACGTTGGCACTCAGGCGAGCGCGAGATCGGCGAAACGCTCGAGTGACTCGACGGCGTCGGGCGAGCGGCGCCACGGCGAGACCATCATGCGGGTCACCCCCAGCGACTCCCATCGTTCGACGTCGGCGCGTGAGGTGACCGGGCCGCCGAGGCAGATCTGGAGCGGGATGTCCGACCCGTCGGAGTCCGCACGGAACGCACGCAGCCGTTCGATCTGGGCCGCCGCGGTCTCGAAGGTGTGGCCCATCCCGATCCATCCGTCGCCTCGTTGCGCGGCTCGCCGGAGTGCCGCGATGCTCTCGCCCCCGATCAGCACGGGTGGACCGCCGGCTTGCACCGGCTTGGGTTCGAATGCCACCGGCTCGAACTCGAAGAACTCGCCGTGCTGTTCGACAACGGCGTCGCTCCAGAGCCGCCGACATACGTCGATCGACTCGTCGACGCGTCGGCCACGGGTTGCGAAGTCGAGGCCGACCGCGACCCACTCCTGTTCCAACCAGCTCGCACCCACGCCGAACTCGAATCGGCCCTCGCTCAGGATGTCGAGCGTGGCCGCGGCGCGGGCGGCGACGAACGGGTGCCGCAACCCGAGGTTGTAGACGTGGGTGCCGAGCCGGATCGTGGTGGTGCGCGCCGCGATGAACGCCAGGTAGGTGAAGGCATCGAACACCGGCGTGGTGGCGGGGATGGGCGGATGGTCCTCGCCCGGCCGCGGCGAACGGGTCATCTCCACCGGCAGGACGAGGTGCTCCGGCAACCACACCGATTCGTATCCGAGCCGTTCCGCGGTGGCGACCGCGTCGAGGTGGAAGTGCGGATTGAGTGCGCCGAGCGCGACTCCGAACTTCATCGCGCCTGCGGCCTGTTCACGTCGTGAACGATCCGTCGGCGTCGCGGTGCCAGCCGCCGGCCGCGCCGTTCCCACCGTCGACCTGGAGCGTGGTCCCCGTGACGAAGCCGGAGAGCGCCGGGTTGGCGAGAAAGAGCACGGCGGCGGCGATGTCGTCGACATGCCCGGCGCGTGGCAACGGTGTCCGGACCGGAATCTCGCCGATCCCCGGCGTGGGGATGACGTCGGGGGCGATGCAGTTGACCCGGATCGACCGTGCGCCCAACTCCAGCGCGAGGGTCTTGGTGAGGTTGGCCACGGCGGCCTTCATCGCGCTGTAGACCGCGAACCCCGGTGCGGCCCGATGCGCTTCGATCGACGTGATGTTGACGATCGAACCGCCGGTGTCGGGAATGTGGGGCACGACCGATCGGACGAAGTTGGTGACGCTGCCGAAGTTCTCGTGGACGAGCGCGAGTTGACCCTTCTCACTCACGTCGAGGAAGTCGGCGAAGAATCCGCCACCCGCGTTGTTCACGAGCACGTCGACGTGACCGTGCGCCAACGCGACCTCGGCGACCCAGGCGGCGACGGCGTCCGTGTCCCGCACGTCGATGAGACCGCTCGTCGCGGTGCGTCCGCTGGCCTCGATGTCCGCAACACACGTCGCCAGATTGTCGGCGTCGCGATCGCAGACCGCGACATCGGCACCGAAGGCGGCGAGCGTCAATGCAGTGGCCCGGCCGATCCCCACCGCGGCGCCGGTCACGATCGCGATGCGACCATCGAGGCGGACCGAGTCAGGCTTCAGCGTCACGGCGGCGGAGGCTAGCGTCGCCTCGCTCACCACCACGCAGGAGGTCGTCATGGGGTACTCGGTCGCCGGAAAGAACGTGCTCGTGACCGGTGCGTCCACCGGCATCGGCGCGGCGCTCGCCGTCGGGATGGCCGAGGCCGGGGCCGTCGTCGGCATCTGCGCGCGTCGCGAACCCGAGTTGGCCGAAGTCCTGGCGCAGGTGCAGGAACACTCCCCCGCATCGCAGATGTGGACGATCGACCTCGACGACCTCGACGCACTGGAGCCCTTCGCCGCGGAGGTCAGTCTGGCGATGGGCGGTCTCGACGTCCTCGTCAACAACGCGGGCATCCCGAAGCGGAAGAACGTCCTCGCGCTCGACGCCGAGATCGTGGAGTCGGTGATGCGCATCAACTACTTCTCGCCGGTCCGGCTGATGCTCGCGTTCCTGCCTGAACTCATCGAGCGTTCGGGACGCATCGTCAACATCTCGTCGGTGGCCGCACGCCTCGGTCCCCCGGGTGAAGCTGCATACACCGCGTCGAAGGCTGCGCTCACGGGATTCTCGGAGTCGATGCAGGTCGACCTCGGGATCGCGGGCCACGACGTGCAGGTACACGTCGTCAACCCCGGCGTGATCGACACCCGTCTGTTCCACCTGCCCGACAACGATCCGTCGCTCGCCGCCATCGAGGCGTTGCCGACGACTGCGATGGTGGAACCCGTCCTCCAGGCCCTCGACGCCGGGACCTTCGAGATCTACGTCCCCGGATGGTTCGCCGACGTCGTCGGCGGCAAGTTCCCCGACACCGGCGCGTTCCTCGCCGGCACCACCGCCTGGGCCCGGGACCAGGCCAAAACCCCCGCCTGACCCTCAGGGGGTGAACGCCAGGAAGTCGACCGCGTTCCCGGAGAGATTCATCGCGAAGAGCGTGCCGTTGACGACGACCGGGGTCCTCAGCGCCTCGTTGTCACGAGCCGGACTCGTCCACCGTGGGGTGCAGGTCGTGGGGGTACCGGAACAGCCGTCGACCCCGGCCGCGTCGAAGGCCCGAATACTCGATGACAGCCCGCTCGGATTCCCAGAGCCGATGTAGACGAGGTGGTTGGCGACGATCGGTGAACTCGCGTCGCCATCGACCAGGGGCGCCGTCCAGCGCGCGGAGCAGGTTTTCGGAACGCCCGAGCAACCGGTCGTACCCGCCGCATCGAACGCGGCCAGCGAGTTCACCGTCGCGACGTAGACGGTCCCGTAGGCGAGGGCCGGAGCAACGCCGATCGCGTCGTCGGCGGTGGCGCTCCAGATCGGTGCACACGAACGGGGGGTGCCGGAGCATCCCGTCGTCGCAGCCGTGTCGAAGACATACAGACGGTGGTTGCTCGAACCGACGAAGACGCGCCCATCCGCGACGACGGGTGGCGCCGTGATCGAACCGAGCCCGACGGCTCTCCACAACGGTGCACACTTTTGCGTTCCCGGATCGCAGTTCCGCGCGCCGGCTGCGTCGAATGCGTAGAGCGATCCATCGGAGGCACCGAAATACACGACCCCTCCGGCGACCGCGGGTGACGAATCGACCCTCGTCCCGACTTCGGCGGTCCACCGCGGCGAACAGGACTTGTTGACTGCGGAGCAGTTGGTCGCGCCCCTGGCGTCGAACGCCGAGAGGAGTCCGTCGGTCGAAACCGTATACACCCTGCCGCCGGCGACGGCCGGCGCGGTGCTGAGGACGCCGGTCGATTCAGTCCAGAGTGGCGCGCACGTCGTGGGGGTTCCCGAACATCCGTCGACACCGGCCGCGTCGAAGGCGGAGAGCACTCCGTCGTGCGATGCGACGAAGACGACGCCGTCGGCGACCGCAGGCGTGGACGGGCTTCCGAAACCAGTCGAGGCCGTAGTCCACAACGGAGCGCAGGTCGTAGTGCAGCGAAGTTTCCCGGCGGCGTCGAAGGCCAGCAACGAACCTGCATACGCGAGGTACACGACACCGTTCGCGACCACCGGACCCTGCGTGGCGCCCTCCAACCCGTGCCAGCCTCCGATGAACCCGGTCCAGCGTTCGCCGAGCGACGATACGTTCGCCGGACTGATCGTGGATTCGAGTGACTGGTAGCCGGTGTGCGACGCAGCACCGCCGAGTTGGGACCAAGTCGCGCACGCGGTGGCAGTCAGGCTGATGACAACGACGACCGAAAGCCGAACGCCCCGCCGTACCACTGACAACCCAGCACGGCCCTCACTCGACCTTGCGGTCACGCGCATGGATCCTCCCGCCGCGTCGTGAATCGACGACGCCGCGACGCTACCCCCACTCCTCACGATGCTCTACGGATCGACAGAACCCGTCGATCGATCCGTTCACAGGAGAGACGCATCCGACGCCCTCGTCTCTCCCGGTCGGTTGGGTTCCGGCCCTCATGCTTCACCTGCGAGGGCGCGGAGCATGATCGGCGTGTCGCTGTAGAACTCGGCGGCAGTTACTTTCCCGTCGCGGAGCGTCCAGACGTGTACCTCCGGACAGTCGAACGTGATGCCATTCGACCGGACGGTCCCACGGCTGCGTCCACACTGGACGACCTGATCGCCGGCTTCGAACATCGCAGTGCTCGTCACCACCGACTCGATCGTGCCACCCAACAAAGCTCCGAAGTTCAGGACCCCGTCGAGTCCTTCGAAGCGACCGCCCCAGGGAAGCGCGTCGTCCTGGGTCACGACACAACCGGGGTCACACAGTTCGAGCACGCGATCCAAACCCGCAGTCTCGAATGCTTCGTAGAGTTCTTGGATTATCTCGATATTCGACATGGCGTCGCCCTTCCTTCGGCTACCGAAGCTTCGGTAGCCGAAGTATGATGGCGGACGATGCCCAAGTCAAGCGAACTCCCAACTGATCGTCTCGCGATCGGCCAGCTCCTCGGCAGGTTGCTCCACCAGTTCCGCGTCGAGCTGTTCGACAGGGCCGCCGAGGACGAGCGGTTCCAAGACATTCGATTTCCACATCTTCAGATATGGGGCAACGTCGGGATCGAAGGCATCCGTTTGACCGAACTCGCAGCCAAAGCACAACTCAGCCTGGCCGCATGCTCCGAACTCGTCGACGAACTCCAGAACCTCGGATACCTGCTGCGTCGTCCCGATCCCTCCGACGGACGAGCGAAGCTCATCTTCCCGACAACCAGAGGCCGCAATGTTCTCGACGCGGCCGGTCAAGCAGTCGCCGAAATGGAAACTCGATGGCGTCAGAAACTCCCCCGCGGCGATTTTGACACTGCGTGCAAAACCCTCGATGAACTGCTCACCGCGCTCGAAGCCAAGACGGACACACCCGTGAACGTTCCGGCCTCGTGAACGTTGGTTTCAACGCGTTCCCCACAACCTCCAACAGCCAGAGACGACCAGCGTGGGGTCAGTCGAACAGGTCGGGTTGTTCGGCGGTGATGACGTCCCAGAGCGGTTGGAACGAGAAGCGACCTGCGGGATGCGAGCCCACCTGCTCCGCGGTGCGGGCGGCCATCTCCGAGTCGATCAGGACGGGAGTGCCCGCGGCCTCGGCGAGGAGCTGGGCCTGACACGAACGCTCCATCGTGATGAACCACCAAACGGCCTCCTCGACCGTGTGGCCGACGGTGAGCAGTCCGTGGTTCCGCAGGATGACCGCCTTGTTGTCACCGAGTGCTCCCCCGATGCGCCGCCCCTCCTCCACGTCGAGCACGACGCCGGTGAAGTCGTCGAACAGACCGTGGTCACCGTAGAACGCGCACGCGTCCTGCGTGATCGGGTCGAGCAGCCGACCCAACGACGACCACGACTTGCCGTAGATCGAGTGGGAGTGGGCAGCCGCCA
>JBBQXR010000174.1:0-7063 GCA_038209455.1 Acidimicrobiia bacterium | reverse complement strand
CCGAATCCGGATTCCGTCGGAGGGCTCGTCTGACCACCGCGGTGGGGTCGGCACCCGCCGCGAATGTCACGACCGCGCCGGCGCCGACGCCGCGCGCCCGCAGGGCGCTCAGCGTCGCGGTGGCGAGCGGCGCGGTGTACTCGTCCCGCGGCGCCGCGATCACGACCGGGTGGTGGTGACCGTCGCCGACGACCAGTGACGCCAGCGCGCCGGCCTGCAGGACGTCGGACGGGGCCGTCCGGAAGTACATGCCGCTGCGCGCCGCGGCCTGGGTGAGGGGCCCGTACGTGTTCGATCCCGAACACATCACCACCGGAGCGCGGCGGGCGGCGTCCATGAGGGCGAGAGCGAGGTCCGATGTCGACGGGCCGATGACCGCGTCGACGTGATGGACGTCCACCAGGTTTCGGAGCGCCGCGGTGCCGGCGGTGGTGGCCGACCCGTCGTCGGCGACATTCAGGGTGACCGGATGGCCGTTGACCCCGCCCGAGAAGTTCATCTCGTCGACGGCGAGTTTCACGGGCGCGGTGAACGACTCGGCGATGGTGGCGATCGGCCCGGTGAACGGCGCGAGCTGGCCGATGGCGAGGGTGCCGTCGGTCCCGACCCGGGCCGTCGTGGTCGAGGTCGTGGTCGACCGGTCCGTCCTCGGTGCGTCCGTGCTCGAACACCCGCTGATCGCCAGGATGCCGACCGCGGCTCCCACGAACACCGGGCGGTACGTACGCACCACGAGACCTCCAACGCCGATGATCCGAGGCGCACCCTACCGACCGCAGATCCTCCCGACCGGTTGCCCGTTCTCCCCGAGCGCAAGTTTCCCGCGCGTCGTTTCAGGAACCGGCCCCCGTCTGCCGACAACTCCTCGGAGCGCCGAGCGCGCCCGAGAAGGAGGAATGGCCACGCATCGCCGTCATCGCATAATTCAGGGCGTTCTCGCCGTCGTCGTCACCAGCTCCGGACTCGTCGCGGCGAGTGGCGCCGGCGCCTGGCCGGGCGACCCCGACGGCTCGTACGGCGCGTGCGGTACGAAGGCGATCGATGCACTCGCCGCGATGCCCAGTGCGGTGCGGGCGATGGCCGCGACTGCGGACGGCAAGGTCCTCGGTGCGGGTTACGCAGGCGACCGCGGTCTCGTGGTGCGCCTCACGGCCGGGAGTACCGACGCCGCGTTCGGTACCGGTGGCAAGGCGATGTTCGTGTACTCCGGCGTGGCGCGGTTCGCCGCGGTGGCCGCGACACCGTCGGGCGGAGCGGTCGCCGCCGGTCGACGGACGATGAACGGCGCGGCCGACACCACCATCGTGCGGCTCCGGGCCAACGGCACGCCGGACCCGACGTTCAACGGCGACGGGCGACTGACCCTCGACGTCGGTGGGACCGACGACGCCCGGGCCGTTTCGGTCTTCGACGACAACAGCATGGTCGTGGCGGGGAACGCGTCGGCCGGTGGGTTCGTGGAGCGCCTGACGCCGAACGGGGCGCCCGACTCCTCCTTCGATGGCGACGGTCGGCGGACCGCGCTCCCGATGGATGTGCGGGCGGTCGCCACGCGGGCTGACGGGTCCGTCTACGTCGGCGGTTCGACCGCTGCGAATCCGGCGGACTGGCGGATCATCCGCCTCGCGTCCGACGGCAGCATCGACACCGCCTTCGGTGGTGCGAACGGACTGACCGTCGACCTCGGTGGACATGATGTGGTCACCGCAATGACGACGACCTCCGACGGCAAGCTCGTCGCGGCCGGCTTCGGCCGGGGTGCGAGCGGTCACGGTCAGACCGTGGTTCGCCGGTACAACGCCGACGGCACGCGCGACACGGCCTTCACCTCCTACCGCGACGCGTTCGGGGTGAACGATGTCCCGGCCGGTCTCACCCGGCGGGCCGACGGCAGCGTGCTCGTCGCGGTCAACTCCAAGGTCGGATCGGACAACGACATCGTCATCGTCCGCCTCGGTGACGACGGTGTGCCCGATGACGCGTTCGGTGTCGGTGGCGTGTCGATCTCAGACGCCGGCCGCCGGAGCACGGTTGCCGGCGTCGTGGTCCCGACGGACGGCAAGCCCTTCGCGCTCGGATCGGTGCGGCGGGGCACGCGCGATGTCGTCGGTGCGTTCCGGTTCCAGGACGACGCCTCGACCCTCGGCGTGCCGACCCGCGGGGTGGTCGTCGACGGGTTCGGTGGCCTCCACGGTTGGAGCGCCGGCTGTACGTCGAAGCCCTCGGGCTTCGTCGGCGGACCGTACTGGTCGGGCCAGGACCTGGCCCGCGGCGTGGCGGTACTGCCAGGCAGTACCGGGGTGGTCGTCGACGCCTACGGCGGCTTGCACGGATTCACCTTTGCGGACGGCCCGACCACCGCGCCGAAGTTCACCGGAGGTCCCTACTGGCTCGGGTGGGACATCGTTCGTGGCGTCGCCGTCGTCCCGGAGGGCACGGGCGGGTTCGTGCTCGACGGCTTCGGTGCGCTCCATCCGTTCTCGGTCGGGGGTGCCGCTGCGCCTGCGGTTCCGAGCGGTGTCACCTCGTTCGGTGGCCTCGACCTCGCTCGTGGCGTCGCCCTCCTGCCCGACCGAGGTGGGTACGTGGTCGACGCGACCGGTGGGATCCATCCGTTCGGCGGCGCGCCCGCGGTCACTCCGGGCGGACCGAGTTGGCCCGGCCAGGACGTGGCGCGCGGTATCGCGCTCGCGCCCGACGGTGACGGTGGGTGGGTCCTCGACAAGTTCGGTGGGCTCCACCCCTTCGGCACTGCGGGTGACCCCCGACCGGTCGAGACGATCGGCGGGCCCTACTGGCCCGGGTTCGCGATCGCGCGGGGCGTCGGCGCACTCCCGTAGTTTGCGGGCGTGGCCAACGTCTTGTTCATCACGGTCGACCAGTGGCGCGGCGAGTGTCTCGGCGCGGCCGGACACCCGATCGTGCAGACGCCCAACTTGGATCGACTCGCCGCCGAGGGCGTCCTGTTCCGTCGTCACTACGCGCAGGCCGCGCCGTGCGGTCCGTCACGCGCGTCGATCCACACCGGCCAGTACCTCATGAACCATCGGTCCGCGCTGAACGGCACGCCACTCGACGCGCGCTTCACGAACGTTGCGCTCGAGGTGCGGGCCGCCGGGTACGACCCGGTGCTCTTCGGTTACACGGACGCGTCTCCGGATCCGCGCCAACTCGCGGCCGACGACCCGCGTCTGCATAGTTACGAAGGTGTGTTGCCCGGCTATCGCGCGGTGGTCGACCTGCCCGAGCACGCGCGTGCATGGGGCGTCTGGTTACGCGAACAGGGGTACGACGTTCCCGAGGATGTCACCGAGATGTACCGGCCGGTGTCCGACGCGCCGGGCGCGCCGGTGGCGTTCCGGGCCGAGCACACCGAGGCCGCATTCCTCACCGGTGAGATGCTCGCCTATCTCGACGAGCAGGGTGACGAGCCGTGGTTCGCCCACGTCGCCTACATCCGGCCCCACCCTCCCTTCGTCGCGCCCGAGCCCTATGCCTCGATGTACGACCCGACCGCGATGACGGCACCGATCCGGGCCGAGACCTACGAAGCGGAGGGCGCCGCACACCCGGTACTCGCCGGCGCGGTCTCGATCCCCGGCGTCCGCCTGGGCGACGACCTGGCCGCGGTGGCCCAGACCCGTGCCACGTACTTCGGGATGATGAGCGAGGTGGACGCACAGGTCGGGCGATTGCTCGACGGCATCCGGGACCGGGGCGCGTGGGACGACACGTTGGTGATCCTCACGTCGGACCACGGCGAGCAGCTCGGCGACCACTGGTTGACCGAGAAGCTCGGGTGGTTCGACCAGAGCTACCACATCCCCTTCATCGTCCATGACCCCCGCGCACCGGCCACCTTCGGCACCGTGGTCGACGACCGGTTCACCGAGAACGTCGACATCATGCCGACGATTCTCGATTGGTTGGGTCTGCCGATACCGGTGCAGTGCAACGGCACGTCCGTGCTCCCAGTGGTGCGCGGCGAGTCCGTGGCGCAGTGGCGCGACGCGGCGTTCTGGGAATGGGACTTCCGCGATCCGATCGGTGGGTTCGCCGAGTCGATCCTCGATCTGACGATGGACCAGTGCGCGCTGTCGTGCCTGCGCGACGAGCACGGGAAGTACGTGCACTTCACCGGCCTCGCCCCGCTCTTCTACGACCTCGACGCGGATCCGCAGGAGCTCGTCGATCGGGCTGCCGATCCGGCCTACGCCGCCACCGTCCTGGCCTACGCACAGCGCATGCTGTCCCGCCGGATGGAACACGCCGACCAGACCCTCACCGGCCTCGTCGTGACCGCGGCCGGGGTGCTCGACGGCCGCGCGCCGCGTCGGTCCGGCCGCTCCCCGAAGTGATGCAAACCACCCAAATCCGACGCTTGTGAATCGGGTCACAAGATTTTCCCGCAGCGCGCTGCGGGCCCAACGGTAGGGAGCGAAGCGGCCCTCGTCGGCCTCTCAGCGCTGGCAGATTCTGGCAGCAAACTGGGTCCTGGTCCCACCCTGGCGGTAGATTGAGAGTCCCGAAAGCCCCGCCTTCTCCGTTGTGCGGCTTTCGCCCCCTCCCATCCCATCCCTGCGTCGACGCGCGCGCGGACGGGTCCCGAGGGGGGTTTGGCGGAGTGAAAGGAGTACCTCATGAACGGTCGCGCCCTTGCGATCGCCTCAGGGTTGCTCGTCACCGCGACGAGCACCGCACTGGTGGGTTCCGCGACTGCGGCAGCCATCAGTGGTTCCGACCCGGCCCGCCCGGCGGGTGGCCAACGCCACCTCGCCCAGCCGAGCCACGCGACACCATCCGGTGTCCGGTCCACCGTGGACCCCGCGCTCGCTGCCCACAACGACGCCGTGGCCCGCGCCCGGTTCATCGCCGCGGTCGACACGCTCAACGCGCAGAACGCTCAGCTGATGATCGATGCCGCGGCTGCTGCACAGCGCACGCGCGCGACCACGCAGCCGCGCCCGTCGTCCGGTTACTCCGGCGACATCCTCGAATGCATCAAGCACCGGGAGAGCGACGGGCAGTACGGCGTTGTCAACTCGTCGTCCGGCGCGGCCGGTGCGTACCAGTTCATGCCCGGCACGTGGGACAACACCGCGCGCTCCGCAGGGCGGACCGATCTCGTCGGGGTGAACCCGGCGAACGCGAGTCCGGCCGATCAGGACGCGATGGCGCACCAACTCATGAACACGCAGGGACTCGGACCGTGGGGTGGCGGCTGTGGGTGACCGAAACATTTCCCAACCGCGTCGCCGATCGCTGTTCACCGGCGTCGGCCTCGCCGTGACGACCGTCGCGGTGGTGGGCGGCGTGTTCATGCTCGATCCCATCGCGGGTGGTGCGTCGAGTCACCGGAGGGCACCGGCCGCACCGCAAGCTGCGCACGTGCCCATCGAAGCGGCACTGGTCTCGCGTGCGCGCGCCGAGGCCGAACAGAAGATCGTCGTCGCGATGGTCGTCCAGCAGCAGCAACAGCTCGCTGCGTTCTACGCCGCGGTCTCGAGTCAGTTGCAGCAGAAGACGAGTGTGAACTGGGACGGCATCGCGCAGTGCGAGACCGCGGGCAACTGGCACATGCAAGGCAGCACCTTCTCCGGCGGTCTCGGTTTCTACAACGGAACGTGGACCGGATTCGGTGGCCGCCAGTTCGCGGCGAACGCCGGTCAGGCGACTCGTGAGCAGCAGATCGTCGTCGCCGAACGGGTGTACGCGCGGTTCGGGCTCTCCGGCTGGGGTTGCCGCGCGTACGGATAGTTCCATCCGTCGCAACTACGGTCCGACGATCAACGATGCATCCCCCGACCGTCCGGCCGACCTCGCGCTCGGCGCCTTCAGTGACACGCCGCCGTGGATCGTCGACTTCGACGATCTGCCGTGGCGCCGTGGCCTCGCCGGTGTCCGCGCCCGCACCCGGGCCGGCCTCGGCCGACTGACCACACCACCCCGATTTCCGCCCGTCAAACGGGGCTTTCGGGTGGTGGCGTCGGTGGGGTGGGCCCTTGGGGTCTGGTACGTCAAGGAGCGGGGGACCCCGGAGTCGCGGGCGGGGATCTCGACCCGGCTGCGCCGCAGTTTCGAGGGCCTCGGCTCCACGTACATCAAGCTCGGTCAGATCGTCTCGGGCGGAGACGGCCTGTTCCCCGAGGAACTCGTCGGCGAGTTCAAGAAGCTACGCGACCAGGTCCCGGCGGAGTCGTTCGCCGCGGTGCGGGCGATCGTGGAGACCGATCTCGGTCGTCCGATCGAAGCAGTCTTCTCCTCGTTCTCGGAGACGCCACTCGCCGCGGCGTCGATCGCGCAGGTGCACGCGGCAACGCTCGTCACCGGCGAGTCGGTCGTGGTCAAGGTGCAACGGCCACTCGTCGCGCGCCGCGTGCGTGAAGACCTGCGCGCGCTGGCCTGGCTCGGACCGCGCATGGTCGGCCGCATCCCGGTCGCCGCGCTCGCCAATCCGCCCGCGCTCGTCGAACTGTTCGCAGAGACCATCGTCGAGGAACTCGACTTCCGTCTCGAGGCCGAGAACATGCTCGACGTCGCGGTCGCGCTCTCGAAGATCGGTATCCGCGAGACGATCGTGCCGCGTCCGCATCCGCGCCTCGTGACGCGTCGCGTCTTGGTGATGGAACGCCTCGCCGGTTTCGGGTTCGACGACGCGGAAGGGATGCACGCTGCGGGTATCGACACCAGCGCGCTGTTGCGCGCCGCGCTGATCTCGTTCCTCGAGGGCGCACTCGTGTACGGCGTGTTCCACGGCGACCTGCACGGCGGCAACGCGTTCGTGATGCCCGATGGCCGGACCGCGCTGCTCGACTTCGGGATCACCGGTCGGCTCGACGAGCGCAAGCGCCTCGCGTTCCTCCGTCTCTTGATCCTCGGGAGCGCGGGCGATGTTCGGGGTCAGTTGGCCGCCCTGCGCGATCTCGGCGCGTTCCCGGCGGACACGGATCTCGACGCGGTGATCGCCGACCTCGGCCTCGATCAACCGGTCAAGGATCCGACGCTCATGAGCGCGGACGAGTTGGTGGGGGAGCTACGCGAGCTGACCAAGAAGTTGCTCGAG
>JBBQXR010000173.1:0-7099 GCA_038209455.1 Acidimicrobiia bacterium | reverse complement strand
CGGAGCGCACCGCGGTGAGTTCGGCGAGAGTCACATCGGCGCGTTCGAGCTGACCGGTCGCGGGCAGCACGTGAGTCGCGAGCCCGCACAACTCGTTGTCGGTGACGTCGATCACGACCAACGCGTCGAGGGAGTGGAGCGCGGTCCGCAGCCGCGCTGGTTCGGGGAAGGCGGTGAGCGGGTTGCCGCCGGTCACCACCAAGGCCCGGAGGCGGCCGGACTCGATCTCGTCGACCAGCGCCGCCACCGGCAACTGGCCGATCACCCGGGGCAGGTCGGGTCGGCTGGCCGGTCCCGGCGGTGTCGGCGACGGTGGCGTGCGCGGTGACCGCAGCCGATTGATGGCGCCGCGGTTGCACCGCATCCCGCCCTCTCGGTCGAGTGAACCAGTGAGGATGAGCACGACCCACCGCAGCCATTCGGCGAGCACGCCGTCGGCTGCCATCATCACGCCGGTCCCGCACATGATCGCGATCCGGCCGGGGTGCGCACGGACGGCGTCGATCAACGCGAGGACCTCGGTCGGTCCGATGCCGGCCGCGGTCGCCGCCCGGTCCGGCGTGAACGACGCCAGCGCGGTCCGCAGCGCGGCGACCCGGTCCGGATCGCAGTGATCGGCCAGTTCCCGAGCGTCGGCGCCGTCGGTGAGGAGTGCCGCGGCGATCGCGCCCAGTAACGCAACGTCGCTCCCGGGCCGTACGGGGAGATGGCGGTCGGCCGCGGCGGCGGTCTCGGTGCGGCGGGGGTCGAGGACCCAGACTTCGCCCCCGTCGTGGCGGTAGTCGCGCAGGTGACGGACCGGATCGGGCAACGCGGTGCCGTAGCCGTGGGACACCACCGGGTTCGTGCCGAAGAGCAGCAGGAGGCCGGGATGGTCCGGTTCCCACACCGGGTTGAGCATGGGCTGGCCGCTGACGAGTTCGGCGGCGACGAGGACCGGGGCGTTGTCGACCGTGACCGCGGTGAAGAAGGAGGAACTGCCGATCGACGGCAGCCATTGCGCGGCCGCGATCTGGCCGGCGCTGTCGTAGGCGAGCCCCGTCGCGAGATAGAGGCCGATGGCGTCCGGACCGTGGTCGGCCAGGACCGTGCGCAGGGTCGCGGCGAGATCCTCGAGCACCGGCTCCCACTCTTCGTCCTGCCCGTGGTGGCGGGGATGGTCGAGCCGATCGGCGCGGTGGTGCCACTCGGCGAGGCCACGTCCCTTCGCACACGTGTAGCCGCGGGAGACGGGATGCTCGGCGTCACCGCGTACCCGGACCACCGTTTCGTCGTCGGCCGTGACCACGATCCCGCAGGCCGCGGCACAGATCCGGCAGTACGAGAGCTGCTCGCGTTCCACGCCCGGACCCTACGGCCCGACTGGGGCCGGGGCGGCCTGGCATCCTGGAGCCGCCCACTCCCCGACCGCCGAGACTGCCGTGACCACCGACGATGACGATCTGATCGCACGCGTGCGCGCGGCGACCGAAATCCTCGAAACCATCGTGGCCGATCCCGCGGTCCTCGAGCAGCTGACGAAAGCCGAGCGCATCCGGCTCGAGACCGCCGCGGGCAACGTGTTCGAACCCGACGTCGAGATCCGGCGCCGTCGGGTTCGGGACCGCAAGCGTCGCGAACAGGTGGCGCGGCGCGACCGTGACCAGTCGGCGCTCGACGCGACCGGGATCCGTACGTTGGGGGCCAAGCCCGTGTTCACCACACCCAACGTGTATCCGCCCGACGACTTCGTGCAGACCGACGTGGACGGTGAAGCAGGCGCGCCGCAACCGGGCCGCGTGGGCGATCTCGTGCACTGCTACGTGTGCAAACAGAAGTACACGGAGATCCACCACTTCTACGACCAACTCTGTCCGTCGTGCGCGGCCTTCAACTTCGCCAAACGCACCGAGACCGCCGACCTGCGTGGTCGCGTCGCGTTGCTCACCGGGGGCCGGGTGAAGATCGGATATCAGGCCGGGATCAAGTTGCTCCGGGCCGGGGCGAGCCTGATCGTGACCACCCGTTTCCCCCGTGATTCGGCGCTGCGATACGCGCAGGAGCCCGACTTCGACGAGTGGGGCGACCGGCTGGAGATCTTCGGTCTCGACCTGCGCCACACCCCGAGCGTCGAGGCCTTCTGTACGCACGTGAACCGGACGCGTTCCCGGCTCGACTTCATCGTCAACAACGCGTGTCAGACGGTCCGCCGCCCACCCGATTTCTACAGCCACATGATGGACCTCGAGACCACGTCGTTGGCGCAGCTGCCCGAGCCCGCGCGCGCACTCCTCGGTGAGTACGAGGGTCTCCGCGGTTACGACATGTTGAGCGCGACGCCCACCTCCTTGGTGGCCGAGACCGCGACGACCATCGCCGGGCTCACCCACGCGGCCGAGTTGTCGCAGGCCGCCCTGGTGCCGGAGGACGCGCGGGCGCGCGGCGACCTGTTCCCGGCCGGTCGCCTCGATCAGGACCTCCAGCAGGTCGACCTCCGCGGCCGGAACTCGTGGCGGCTGCAACTCGACGAGGTGTCGACGGTCGAGTTGCTCGAGACGCAGTTGGTGAATGCGGTGGCGCCGTTCGTGCTGAACGGCCGGCTCAAGGCGCTGATGGCGGCCACACCGGAGCGGGACAAGCACATCGTGAACGTGTCCGCCGTCGAGGGCCAGTTCTACCGTCGGTTCAAGACCACCAAGCACCCGCACACCAACATGGCGAAGGCCGCGCTCAACATGATGACGCGTACCTCCGCCACCGATTACTACGCCGACGGCATCCACATGAACAGCGTCGACACCGGATGGGTGAGTGACGAAGATCCGGTCGCGATCGCGGCGGCGAAGTTGCTCGAACACCGCTTCCATCCTCCACTCGACATCGTCGATGGCGCGGCGCGAATCGTGGATCCGATCATCGCCGGGTTCAATACCGGCGAGCACTGCTACGGCCAGTTCCTCAAGGACTACCGCCCCACCGACTGGTAGGTCGCGTCCGCCCTCAGGAAGGGGCGCGGAGCCGGTCGCAGAGGGGGGTGCGGGCCGGGAGCGGTACGACTGTCCCCGAGAACTGTCCGAGCGTGGCGGCAGAACCGCCGAAGGTGACGTTGTGGGGCGGGCCGAGGTGCTCGCGGATGATCGGGTTGGGAACCTGACTGTCGTACGCCTGCGTGCCGTCGACGACGACCTGCACGTTGTCGTCGCGTCGACGGTGGGGCTGCGGGTCGAGCGTGACCTCGACGGTGTGTGGCCCGGGCGCGATCCGGATCGACGGTCCCGGGAACACGCCGTCGTACGCGAACTGCACGCGGTGGTCGGCGCGGGTGCGGACCGCCATGTACTGCGGCTTGGTGTCGGGCGGGAACGTGGTCACGAGCGGTTCCCAATCGGTCGGACGGTCGGCGAAGGTCACCCGCATGCGGAACGTTCCCGTGGTGGGCGTGCCCTCGAGGAGGACCCACTTCTTGCCGTCCGACCAGTAGAGACCGGTGCATTTCCCGACCACGAAGACCTCGCCGTCCGCCGCGTGGGGCAGGACCGGACCGCGGCGCAGCGCAGGCGGTGATCCACCCGGGAAACGGTGCTGGAGGTCGTACTGGAACGCCACGAAGCTCGCGAGGTCGGGCTGGCGGACGGATCCGTCGAGCAGCCGGCCGTAGATGACGCCGAGGCCCACGTTCCACCAGACGGAGAGGAGTCCGAGCACGCCCAGCAGACCCCAGACCACGACGTGGCGCGTGCTGCGCTCGTCGACTCGGTGGTGGCTCCACCGGAGGAGGAGCTGGACTCCGGCGGCGGCGAGGAGGATCGCGAGGGGCATGAAGTCCGAGAGGTAACGCTGGGCGAGGTAGGCGTACGAGAGCGTCGGGATCGTGGCGATGGCGGCGCCGATCACCGGCGCTCGGAGCGCGGCGAGCGACGGTGCGCTCGGACGATTGCGGCGGACGAGCCCGACGATCCCGATGATCGCGAGCACGGCGAGGAGCGGCATCACGGTCGGGAAGCTCGCAGTCCGCGTGTAGAGCACCGTGTGGATCCCGACGACACCGGCAGCGCGCGGGAACGAGACCCACGGGAAGAGCGAGATGAGCTTGGGAACGTCGGGGACGAGGTACTGCAACGCGTCGGTCGGGATGAGGTGCGGGTTGAACATCGACCCGTGGTTCGCGAAGAGCACGTAGCGGTTGCCTTCGAAGACCTTGTTCGACACCTGCGCGTTGAACGGCAGGGAGAAGAAGGTCCCGAACTTGGCGTGGTTCACGTACGCGTAGAGCACCACCGGGATTGCGAGCGCGGCGAGCATCGCGACCGGCCCGGGAGTCGAGGGCCCGGAATCGCTCAGGCCGACGACGCGTCGGGTGCGCCGCCACCAACCGGCGACGAACACGAGTCCGAGCGCGACCAGCGGGCCTGCGCCCACGGACCCGCGCGCGAGCAGGGCGGCGGCGGTGAGCGCGGCAGCGAGGATCAGGTGCCTGCGGGTCGGGTCCAACGTGTAGGCGAGTACGAACTCGAATGCACCCAGCGCGAGCGCGGCGCCCCACAGCTCGGCCTCGTGGTAGGCCCACGCGCGGCTCGCGAGGAACGTGAACACCGATCCCGCCCCGACAACGAAGACGAAGAGGCCCGTTGCCCACCTCTCGCCGCGGGTGACCGGTTCGGTTCCGCGCACCAACGGTCGGACCCGGACGAAGATACGGAACGCGAACACCAGGGCGATCGCGAACGCGATGAGTAACGAGATCTGTCCGAGCCGTCCGTCGAACCGATGGGTGAAGGCGGCCACCGGTAACCGCAACAGCGCGGGCAGCGGACCGAAGTACTCGTACACCTTGCCGTGGACGACGAACCCTTCGATGTTGAGCGACGAGCGGGGAACGTCCCACCGGCCGGCGAGGAGGCTGTGCGCCTGCACGTCGAAGAAATCGGATGCCGACGGTGGCGGCTGCAGCAGTGAAAAATGGCCGCCGAAGAGCATCGCCAGGAAGACCGCGAATGCAAGGGTGCCACCGATGATTCCCGCCCGGATCGTGCCGCGGTCGGTTTGGTTCACGACGCGTCGCCCGGGACGAGCGTCGGTTCCTCCTGCGCCTCCACGACGACGCCGTCCGGCGCGGTCCGTTCCCAGATCACAGCCCCGGCACATGCGGTCGCGACCCACCCGACGCCGATGACGCCACACCACGTCATGATCGTCATGGCGACGCCGATGGGACCGAAACCGGTCCACCCCTGGAGGAGCGATGGAATCACCAGGCGAGCCGCGAACGGCAGGATCAGGCCGTCGATCACGACGCCGGCGAGACCGGCGAAGACCAGATTCCGCACCCCGCGACCACCGGCGCGCACGAGGATCGGTGGCGTCAGCGACCAGAAGATCCACGTCGGCACGAGTGCCGCGACCAGGAACAGCAGGTGGCCGCCGCCCGACGAGGTGATCCCGAATCCGATTCGTTCGCGCGCCGCCATCGTCGCCAGGTAGAGCAGGAACCAGCTGGTGCCGCGACCGAGTTTCGCGGCGAACCCGAACTGCTCACGCCGCCAGGCCCGGGCGAACATCGTCGCGATAGTGATCGACATCGGGATGCCCCAGATGAGGAAGCTCGCAAGCCCGACGACCGACCAGACGCCGTGGATTCCCGCCGAAGTCCCGAACGCGGCCCGAACCGTGTCGTCGAGTGGGTGGTCGATGCCCATCTGGCGGATGAACAGATTCCCGACGCTCGCGTTTGCCGACCAACCGGAGAGGTAGCCGAAGCCGATGATGATGAGCGGGATCACGGTGGTGAACAACTCGATCGCGACGAGCGCGCCCTGGTTGAGTCCTTCGATCTCGAAGAAGCGCTCGGTGATCGCGACGAGGGGTGCAGTCCGGCGCGACTCACGCAATCGTGCATACCGAGCCTCGAGAATTCCCTGAGCGCGGTGGGAACGATGGTCGTCGGGCACTCGCACATCCTCGGTCGGCTGGAACGACTGGTAACGGTAGGCGAGCCGCGCGCGGCAGCGCCCCTGTCTCCACCGACACGGTCCGGAGGGTTCCCCGACACAGGCGCGCCGGACGCGCGAGCCTTGGCCGATGCCGCAACCCACGGAGTCGTGGTTCCGCCGGTCGGCCACCCGCCGAGCCGTCACCGTGCCGGCGGTCGCGGCCGGGTCGGTCGCCCTCGGTCTCACCGCGGGCGTCTGGGCGCCCGTCGCCACGGCGTGGGACTTGGCCCGATCCGGGACGCGCCTGCCTCGGCTCCGGCTCCTCTCATTCGCGTGGGCCTGGACGACGCTCGAGACCATCGGTGTCGCCGCGTCGGGGGCACTGTGGCTCACCGGCCAGGCCGACGACCGCGATGCGCACTATGCGCTCCAGCGGTGGTGGGCGGCGCGGCTCGTCGATTCGCTCGGCGTGCTCGCCAATCTCCGCATCGATGTCGACGACCTCGACGCGCTCGCGCCGGGCCCGATCGTCATGGCGGCCCGCCACTCGAGCATCGCGGACTCGTTGCTGCCGGCGTGGCTGCTCGGCCGCATCGGGATGCGCCCGCGCTATGTGTTGAAGGACGACCTCCTCGTCGACCCGTGTCTCGACATTGTCGGCAATCGGCTCCCGAACCATTTTGTGGACCGAGCGCCCGATGACAACGCGACCGAACTCGAACTCCTCGAGGCGCTCGCGCGGTCGATGGACCGGGCCGACGCGGCCGTCGTCTTCCCCGAGGGCATGGTGGTGACCGAAGCCCGTCGGGCGGCGACGATGGCCCGTATCGCCGAGCGCGATCCGGAGCGCGCGCGGCGGCTCGCCGGGTTACGGGTGCTCGCACCGGTCCGCGCCGGCGGCACTGCGGCATTGCTCCGGGGCGCGCCGACGGCGGACTTGGTGATGGTCACGCACCTCGGGCTCGACTCCCTGCGCCGGGTCGGCGACGCCACCCGGCAACTCCCCCTCACCGAACCGTTGCGGGTGTTCATCCGTCGCATCCCTCGTTCTGAGGTACCGGCGGGCGACGCGTTTCCGGTGTGGTTCGATGCGGAGTGGGAGCGTGCCGACCGGGAGCTCAGTGCTCGTGCCGGGCGAGGTGTTGCACCTCGACCATCAGTGGCAGGAGGTACCCGACGTATCCGCTCGT
>JBBQXR010000172.1:0-7110 GCA_038209455.1 Acidimicrobiia bacterium | reverse complement strand
CCGCGACCGCGGCCCGTGGCCCGTCGCTCGGGATCTCGAGGCGCTCGTGCTGCTCCAGGTTCTTCAAGATCCGCCGTCGCAACGACACCGCGTACTCGTAACTCATTCCGAACCACCCGACTCGACGCCACCGAAGCGCCGATCTCGGCCTCTTGAGTGCCACATCGGCGCCATCATCGGTCCTCCGCATTTGACTCGACGCCACCGAAGCGCCGATCTCGGCGCTGATACTCCCGCACTGCGTCGTAGAGGTGTTCCGCGCGGAAGTCGGGCCACAGCACGTCGGTGAAGATGAACTCCGAATACGCGCTCTCCCAGAGCAGGTAATTCGATACCCGGAACTCCCCCGAGGTCCGCACCATCAGGTCCGGGTCGGGCATGTCGGGCGCATAGAGATGCCGCGCGATCGTCTTCTCGTCGACCGAGTCGGCCCGCAACCGGCCCGCCGCGACCTCCCGTGCGATCGACCGCACCGCATCGGTGATCTCGGCTCGACCGCCGTAGTTGAACGCGAAGGTCAGGGTCATCCGCCGATTCTTGGCCGTCAGCGCCTCGGTGTCCTCGATGTGGCGCACCACGCGTTTGGGGACCCGGCCCCCACGCCGGCCGATGAAGCGCACGCGCACGCCCCGCTCGTTCAGGTCGTCACGTCGGCGGAGCAACAGACTCTCGTTGAACCGCATGAGGAACCGCACCTCGTCGAGCGGTCGGCGCCAGTTCTCGGTCGAGAAGGCGTAGACGGTCATCCACTTCAGCCCGAGTGCGAGCGCGCCTTCGACCGTGTCGAACAGCGCCGCTTCGCCGGCCGCGTGACCCTCGGTCCGCTTCATGCCCCGGTGTTGGGCCCACCGTCCGTTGCCGTCCATGACCAGCGCCACATGGCGCGGGACACGGGAACCGTCGATACCGGGGATCACCTGCGCAACCTACTGGTCGGCCCTCGCCGTCACGTAACGGTGAGGGTTCCCTCCATACCCTGGGCACGGTGTCCGGAGATGTCGCAATAGAACGTGTACTTGCCCTTCGCGAGTTTGATCTTGCCCGACGCCTTGGAGCCGCTCCCGCTGACCTCGACCTGGAAGCCCGGCTGGCCTTCGATCACGAGGTCGTGGATGCCGTCCGTGCTCTCGACGTCGAACTGGATGATCCCGGCCGGTGAAGTCACCTTCTCAGGGCCGAAGGCGAAGTTCTTCGCCGAGAGCTTGATCGTCTTGACCGGTGGTCCGGTCGGCGCCACGTAGGCACCTCCCCCACTGCCGCTGCTACACGCGGTCAGGCCGGCGATCCCGACCGTCACGATGCACGCGTACGTCGCCAACTTGCGCATGACTCAGTTCCCCGACTGGTTGCTGGTCTGGGCCGACGAGTCGACTTCCGACTGACCGTTCGGCTTGGTGGTGGGGGTCTTGCCGGGAAGGGTGGTCGACGGAGTCGCAGTCCCCGCGATCGCCTTGCCGGTCCCGGCCTTGCCGACCGTGATCGTGGCCTGCATCCCCGAAGCCCGGTGGCCCGGGATCGTGCAGTAGATCGTGTACTTCTGTCCCTCGACGAACGTCGCTTTCGACACGCCCTTGCCGGACGGCGCCGCCAAGTTGATGTACGAGAACTGCGGTTCGTCGAAGGCCAGGGTGTGCGAACCCTCATCGCTCACGTAGTCGATCTCGTTGATCCCGGCCGGCACGTCGAAGTTGGTTGCGTTGAAATGGAAGTTCGACGCGTGGACCGTCAACTTGAAGACCGCAGGACCGAACGGCTCCGCCGACTTCACTACCTTGTTCTCGGCCGAGCCGAGGACGATCGAACCGGAGAGCAGCACCATCGCGGCGATGCCACACACGGTGAGCACCAGCGAGGAGGTCCGCAGGTTCGGGATCGCCGCGATCGTGGTGGCCCCCACGAGGATGCTGAGGGTCACGATGACCGCCGCCACCACTGCGGGCGTGCTGTCACCCTGTGACGCGGCGAGGAAGATGCGCGACAGGTTGATGGCGAAGAGCGCCACCGCGAGGATCGCGCCGACGGGGAGCAGGAACGGCAACAGGATGCGGTCCTTGCGCAGCTCGGTCCGCTTCTGGGTCTCGGTGAGTTCGGGCACCGCCAGTGCGCCGGGACGTTCCGCCACCGCAACCGCGGTCCCACCACCGGACTCCGGTTCCGGAGTCGGTTCGATCTCGGTATCGCTCATGCCTTCACCTCGGTGAGCCGTGGTGTCTCGTCGAACCCGGGGGGCCGGAGACGAGGCACCGTGTCTTCAGTTGCCACCCAGCGGAAGAAGATCACCGCGATGAGTGTCATCAACAGCAGTCCCGCCGCGATCTTCATGATCAGACCGGCGATCAGTTGGTCGTCCAGAGCCGAGAGCCCCCAGAGTTTCGGGAGCAACTCGTACCGACGATACAGGGGGTGGTCCCCAAAAGTGAGAAACGAGGCGGGCACCGTCGGCACGATGGTCTGGAGGAACAGGAACACCAACCGGCTGATGGGAGCGAGCCTCGGGATCTCCGGCAGCGGCGACAGGATCGGCATCCAGATGAGGAAGGCCGAGAGGAGCAGGACCGAGTGCGCAAGGAAATGGACGACGGCCGAGCGCAACGTCAGGTCGACGAATGCCGGCCAGTGGGTCACGACGATGACCACGTTGAACGTGACGATGGCCGGGATGAACCGCGACATCGTGCGTACGGTCGAGAACAGCCAGCGGGGCCGCAGGAGCCATCGTGCGAGCCAGGCCGGCGTCCCGAGCAGGAGGAGCGGCGCCGCCACCATCGTGTACAGCAGGTGCTGCACCATGTGCACGCTGTACATGTAGCCCTCGGCGAGGTCGTGGATCGGCCAGGCGGACGCGAGCAGGATCGTGAAGGCACCGAGCCCGAAGCACACGCACTGGTAGCGGGTGGCCACCGCGGTCCCCGGCGCGGCGAGGCGCGGTCCCAGTCGGTTCAGTGCCGAGACGTACCCGACGACGATCGCGCCGACGACCAGGAAGACGTCGGGATGCAGCGTGAACGCGGGGACGGCAGCGCCGAACACGGCGGCGGCTACTCGAAGACGTGCAGTGTCGAGAGAACGATCGTGTACAGCACGAGTGCACCGCAACCGCCGACGATGAACAGCCGACGGAAGATCAGGCGATCGCTCCGCAGGTGCATGTACCAACTGACCACGGTGACGAACTTGGTGAGCGCCATCGTCAGCAGGATCGCGACGTACAACCCGCGTGGGATCGAGTCGGTCAGGTAGTACATGCCGACTTCGAGGCCGGTGATCACGCACAGGACCACTGCGATCATCACGTACTGGAAGGGCGACGGGTGGGGATGCACCTCCCCCGGAAGCATCGGCAGTTCCTCCGGGCGGGCGTCGCTCATGGCGTCGCCACCGCTCGCGAGCTCCGCCGGATCGTCGGCGACGGCAATGTTGGTCTCGTCACTCATGGTGTGGTCCGCCTACGGGATCAGGTAGATGACGGTGAAGATGATGATCCAGATGATGTCGACGAAGTGCCAGTACAACCCGGCAATCTCGACTCGCTCCGCGTCCTTGACGCCGAGTCGGTTCTGCACCGAGAGGCCCCACAACGTGAGCAGCCAGATGATGCCGACGGTGACGTGCAGTCCGTGCAGCCCGGTGAGGACGAAGAAACTGGAACCGAACACGCTGGTCTTCAGGGCCAGGCCCTCGCGGTAGAACTCGGTGAACTCGTAGATCTGACCACCGATGAACGTCACGCCGAAGAGGGCGGTGGCGACGATCCAGATCCGGAAGCGCCGGTGGTCACCGCGCTGGATGGCCGCGAGCGCCAACACCATGGTGAGTGAGCTCATCAGCAGGATGAACGACGTCACCGACGTGAACGGGATGTTGTACACGTCCTTGGGCTGCGGCGTGCCTTTGGGACTGCGGCCGCGGTACAGCAGGTACGTGGAAATGAAGGCACCGAAGAAGATGCACTCCGACGACAGGAACACCCACATCGCCAACTTGGTGTTGGTGGTGCCGGTGTTGGTGTCGGCATGACCGTGCGCGACCGCATGCGCGTCGGGTCCGGCTTCGTCCACGGGGACGGGGGCGGTTGCCTGTGCCATCGATCAGTCCTCCGCCGTTCCGGGTTCGATGCCCCAGGCATAGACGCCGAACAGGAGCACGATCACGCCGGGGACGGCGAGCCACGGCAGCTTGAACACGGCGGCGTATCCGAGGATCGGGAGGCCGAGGGCCAGGATCAGCGGGAAGAAGGAAGGCGACGGCAGGTGAATGCCGTGTCCGTCACCGTGGCTGACCCCGTCATCGGATCCACCGGCGGGGAGGCGCACCAGGCGACCCTCCTCGTCCTCGGTGTACTTCCGGTGCCAGAAGTCGTCGGCCGCATGTACCTGCGGGATCTCGGCGAAGTTGTACTCGGGGGTCGGTGAGGGGATCGACCACTCGAGCGTGCGGCCGTCCCACGGGTCCGCACCCGCGACCTCGCCTCGCAACGCGGTCTTGAACACGTTGAGCAGGAACACCGCAACCGACAACGCAATGATGAACGCGCCGATGGTGGCCAACTGGTTCCCGAGGTCCCACCCCATGTGCGGAGCGTACGTGTACGTGCGGCGGGGCTGGCCTTCGAGGCCGAGGAAGTGCATCGGGAAGAACGTGAGGTTGAAACCGATCAGCATCAACCAGAAGTTGACCTTGCCGATGCGGTCGTCGAGCAGGCGCCCGAAGAACTTCGGCCACCAGTAGTAGAAGCCGCCGAAGATCGCGAACACGAGTCCGCCGAAGAGCACGTAATGGAAGTGGGCCACGACGTAATAGGTGTCGGTCTGCTGCGTGTCGGCGGGGACGATCGAGTGCGTCACACCCGAGAGCCCACCGATGGTGAACATCGCGATGAACCCGAGGGAGAACAGCATCGGGGTGGTGAGCTTGAGGGAGCCGCCCCAGACCGTACCCATCCAGTTGAAGATCTTCACGCCGGTCGGGATGGCGATGAGCATCGTCGAGAGTCCGAACGCGGTTTGCGCGACGGGGCCGAGGCCGGTGGCGAACATGTGGTGCGCCCACACGCCCCAGCCGAGGAAGCCGATCGCGATCCCCGAGAAGATGACGACCGAACGGCCGAAGAGCGGCTTGCGGGAGAACACGGGCAGCGTCTCGGAGACGATGCCCATGCCGGGCAGGATGAGGATGTACACCTCCGGATGGCCGAACAGCCAGAAGAGGTGCTGATAGAGCAGCGGATCACCGCCGGCTGCCGCGACGAAGAAGTTCGTCGAGAAGTTGCGGTCGAAGAAGACCATGATCAGCGCCGCGGTGACGGCGGGCATGGCGAACACGGTGAGGAACGCGGTGATGAGCATCATCCACACGAACACCGGCATGCGCATGAGCGTCATCCCCGGCGCGCGCATGTTGAGGATGGTCACCACGAAGTTCACACCTGAGGTCACCGACCCGATACCGAGCATCACCAAGCCGACGGCCCAGAAGTCGGGACCGTGGCCGGGGAGAGCCCCGCCGGTGAGCGGCGTGCTGGTGAGCGGCGTGTAGCCGAACCAACCACCGTTCGGCGCGCCTCCGAGGACGAAGCCCGAGTACATGAACAGACCGCCGAGTGCGAACACCCAGAAGCCGAACATGTTGAGCCGCGGGAACGCAACGTCGCGTGCCCCGATCTGGAGCGGGATGAGGTAGTTGCCGAACGCCGTCGCGAGCGGCATACCGACGAGGAAGACCATCGTCGTGCCGTGCATGGTGAAGAGCGTGTTGTACTGACTCGCGGTCAGCACCGTGCCGTTCGGACCCGCCAGCTGCAAGCGGATCAGCAACGCCTCGATACCGGCGATACAGAAGAAGACGAGCGCAAGGCCCCCGTAGAGGATCCCGATCTTCTTGTGGTCGACGGTGGTCCACCACGACCAGAAGCCATGGGTGGACTTCGGCCGGTGCAGGAGTCCACGGGGCGGGGCGATCTCGGCCGGGACCGTCGTCGTCGTCATCGGCGTGCTCCCTTGCTCTGGTGCACTACTTCTCTCCCATGAGGTACGTGACGATCTTGTCGGCGTCGTCGGACGTCATCGTCTTCTGGCCGTGCGGTGTGTTCTTGGTGAACGACGGCATGCCGACACAGGTGGCCGGGGGTGGGAGCCGGCAGTCCTTCGACTGCATCGCGACCTCGCCGGGCGCATTCATGATCCATCGCTTGAGGTTCGCCGCGTTGAGTTCGAGCGAGCCACCGGCGAACGTCGACCGGTCCGCGAGGTGGGTCAGGTTCGGACCGTAGGGCTGCTGCTTCGGATCGTTGAAGACGTGGCAGCTGGTGCAGCCGTACGTCTTGCCGGTCAGCGTGGCGATGTCACCGGTGTACGGCTGGGCGGGACCGCCGGAGATGTTGTCCCGCCACTTGATCCAGTCGGCCATGGGCTCCGCGATCACGCGGAACCGCATCTTGGCGTGGGAGAGCCCGCAGTACTCGGCGCAGGCCCCGAGGTAGGTGCCGGCCTTCGAGGCTTCGAGCGTGAGGTGGTTCGAGCGGGCCGGCATCACGTCTTTCTTGCCGTTCAGCTCGGGGACCCAGAACGAGTGGATCACGTCATAAGCGTGGAGCGCGACGTCGACCTTGGTGCCGACCGGGATGTGGAGTTCGGTTGACGTGGTGACCATGCCCTTGGTGACCTTGGAGCTGTAGTCGAGCTGGGTCGACGCGGGCACGAGATGCTGCTTCGGGAGCTGGAACTGCCACCACCACTGCTTGCCGACGACGTCGACCTTGAGCACGTTGGGGCCCACCGGCCGTTCCGCAAGGTCCCAGATGGTGGACACGGTCGGGACGGCGACCACGGCGAGGATCAGAGCGGGGACGATCGTCCAGCCGATCTCGAGCGCAGTGTGACCGTGGATCTGCTTCGGGTTGTCCGGCTTGCCCTCACGGGCCCGGAAGCGGATCGCCATGAAGACGGTGGCACCGATGACGAGGATGCCGATGACGATGGCCACCCCGAGGATCGGGATGAACAGGTCGCGGATCTCCTGTGCTGCGGGACCGTGCGGCTTCAGGGAGTTCTGCTTGTTGTCGCTCCCGCCGCACGCGGCGAGGAGGATGGTCAGCCCTGCAAGCAGGAGCGG
>JBBQXR010000171.1:0-7124 GCA_038209455.1 Acidimicrobiia bacterium | reverse complement strand
ACTTCGACGACGCGACCGATCGCACCGACGTCGTCACCAGTGGCGGCGATGCGCGCACCGTCGTCTGTCTGCGGGGCGCCGACCATCCGACCAACCTGCCCCCGGCGATCGCGCCGGTGCTGTCGGCGGTCCAGAAGATCGAATCGATCATCGGCCACGACTCGCTCGACATCGAGTTCGCGGTGACGGGCGACGACGCGGTGCATGTGCTCCAGGTCCGCCCCATCGCAATGACCGAACGCACGTCGCCGATGGACGACGACGTGGTGGTCGCCGCCACCCGGGCGGGAGCCCGATTCGTCGCGAACCGGCAGCATCCACAACCGACGGTGCTCGGGCGGGCGACCCGGTACAGCGTGATGGCCGATTGGAACCCGGCCGAGATCATCGGGACGACCCCTCGCGCGCTTGCGCTGTCGCTCTACCGCACGCTCGTCACCGACGAAGTCTGGGCCCGCCAGCGCGCCGAGTACGGATACCGCGACGTGCGGCCGTGCCCGCTGCTCGTCGAGATCGCCGGCCACCCGTACGTCGACGTCCGCGCGTGCTTCAACTCTTTCGTGCCGGCGTCGTTGCCCGACGATCTCGCGACGCGGCTCGTCGAATATCAGGTGGACTACCTGGCGGCGCACCCTCAATTGCACTACAAGGTCTTGTTCGCGGTGCTCATCACCTGCCTCGCGCCCGACTTCGATCGTCACGCGGCGCGCCTCGTCGAGGCCGGGTTTGCGCCTGCCGAAGTGGACCAACTGCGGGACGCATTGCGGACCCTGACCGTCGGCGCTTTCGAGCGACTCCCGCACGACCTCGCGGCACTGGAACGGTTGGAGGAACGCATTGCACGCCGGCCGGTCGACGACCTCGCCCCGCTCGATGCGGCTGCCTATTGGCTCGAACTAGTCCGTGCCGAGGGTACGCCGCTCTTCAGTCATCTGGCCCGGGCCGCGTTCGTGGCGACGAGCATCCTGCGCGGCCTGGGCGCGGTGGGCGCGGTCGGCGCGGAACGGATCGACGAGTTCCTGGCCACGACGGAAACGGTGTTCGGCCGCCTCCAGGCGGACGCGGCGCGGGTCCAGAGCGGCGAGTTGAGCTGGACGGAGTTCGTCGACGAGTACGGGCACCTGCGCCCGGGTACGTACGACATCACCTCGCTGCGTTATCGCAGCGCGGCCGAGGAGTATCTCCGCCCGCTGGTGGATCAGCCGGCGGCCACCGTCGGACCCGCGCGTTTCGCGTGGACGGCGACGGAGACGGTCGCGATCGAAGCTGCACTCGCTGCGGTCGGGTTACCGATCGGACTCGCCGCGCTCGACGGGTTCATCCGGGGCGCGATCACCGGACGCGAAGCCGGCAAGTTCGTGTTCACCCGTCCGCTGTCGGATGCGCTCGAGGCACTGGCGACGTTCGGGGCGACCCTCGGGTTCGACCGTGACGACGTCGCGAACGTGCGCATGGGGGACCTGCTCCGCCTGCGCGATGCGATCCCCGATCCGACGGCCTTCCTGCGCGCCCGGGTGGCCGAGGGCGCAGAGGCGCATCACGTCACCCAGGGCGTTGCGCTGCCCGCCCAGATCGCGACGGCCGACGATCTCGTGTGTTTCGAGCAGTCGGACGCCGAACCCAACTTCGTGACCGCGCTCTCGGTCCAGGCACCGGTGACCGCCGGTCTCGTCGCAGGGCACGTCGACGTGGCGGGACGGATCGTGCTCATCCCCAGCGCCGACCCGGGTTACGACTGGCTCCTGGCACGGGGGATCGCCGGACTCGTCACGATGTTCGGTGGCGCGAACTCGCACATGGCCGTCCGGGCGGCCGAATGCCGGTTGCCCGCCGCGATCGGTGTGGGCGAGTCCCGCTACGCGTCCTTGGCGCGCGCCGAGGTCATCCGCCTGGACTGTGGTGCCCGGACGATCTCGGTGGTCCGGTGACCGGATCCCGCATCGGCATCACCCAGCGCGTCGAGGACCTGGCCGATCGCGGTGAGCGGCGCGATGCCCTCGACCAGGCCTGGACCACGTGGGTCGGCGGGGCCGGGGACCTCGCGATTCCCATCCCGAACACCGGGGACGACGTGGTGGCGTTCGTGCGCGCGCTGGAACTCGATGCCGTGGTCCTGAGTGGCGGTAACGACCTCGCGCATCTCGCCGGCGCAACCAACGTCGCGCCGGAACGGGACGCGACCGAGCGGGCTCTGCTCGCCCACGCCACCGAAGCGGGCCTGCCGGTGCTCGCCGTGTGTCGGGGGATGCAGATGCTCGTGACGTTCTGGGGCGGCACGCTCGCTCCCGTCAGTGGTCACGTCGGCGTGCAGCATGCCGTCGAGCGGGCGTTCTCGCCGTGGCCGCTCCGTGCCGGCCCGGTGAACTCCTTCCACGACTGGGGGATCGCGCCCGATGGTGTCGGCGCGACGCTCGAGGTCCTCGCGACCGCGCCCGACGGCAGTGTGGAAGCGGTGGCGCACCGCACGTTGCCCCAGGTTGGGGTCATGTGGCATCCGGAACGCGCGGTCGCGGATCCCGCCGATCGGGAGTTGCTCGCCCGGCTCGTGGAACGGGCGGGCTGAATGCGAGCCGTGATCCTGGCGGCGGGGGAGGGCACGCGCCTGCGGCCGTTCACTGCCGACCGCCCGAAGTGTTTGGTCGAACTGGCCGGGCGGCCGCTGCTCTCGTGGCAGATGGACGCCCTTGCGACCGCCGGAGTGGACGACATCACGATCGTCACCGGGTACCGCGCCGATCAGATCACCGTCGGTACCCGCCGGGTCCACAACCCGCGGTACGACGACACCAACATGGTGGCGAGTCTCATGTGCGCGCGTGATGCGTTCGACGGCACGGACGACGTCCTCGTCGCGTACAGCGACATTGTGTACGAGGCCCGGCTGGTCGAGGTGCTCGCGGGGAGCGCGGCACGTGTCTCGGTGGTGGTGGACCGGGAATGGCGCGCGCTGTGGGAGCTGCGCATGGCCGACCCCCTCGGGGATGCCGAGACCTTGCGCATGGATCCCGACGGCCGGCTCCGCGAGTTGGGCCGGACGCCGTCGAGCTACGACGACATCGGCGGTCAGTACGTCGGGTTGGTGCGCGTGCGGGCGGACGAAGCCGCGGCGTGGCCCCGCCGGTACGACGCGCTCGCCCCGGCGGGTTCGTACGAGGGTCGTGATCGCGACCACATGTTCATGACCGCGTTCCTGCAACTCATGATCGACGATGATGTGCCGGTGCACGCGGTGACGGTGGATCGGGGATGGCTGGAAGTGGACACCTGCGAGGATCTCGAGGTGTACACCGCCCTCCACGACCGTCAGGAGCTGGCCGGATTCGTCCGGCTCGGTACGGAGGGGGAGCGGTGAAGCTGTTCTCGAAGTCGGCCAAAGTGCCGAACGGTCGCAAGGCGTTCGAACAACTGCCGCTCGCCGACCGCGTGATCACCTTCTACGCCGAGGACGCCGGCTCGTGGCCGCACTTCGCGCCGATCATCGAGGCCCTCACCGGCGAACTCGGACGCTCGGTCTGTTATCTCACGTCCGCCGCCGACGATCCCATCCTCGAGGCGGGCCGGCCCAACGTCCGCCCGTTCTCCATCGGTGAAGGCGTCAAGCGGGCGTTCCTGTTCCAGACGATGGAGGTGGGCGTGCTCGTCGCGACGGTGCCCCAGCTCGGGATCTCGGTCCTGCCCCGCTCGCGCTTCGCCGAGAAGCTCGGCACCCATTACGTGTACCTGTTCCACTCGATGGCCAGCACCCACATGATCTACGAGCCCGACGGTTTCGACCACTACGACTCCGTGCTCTGCGTCGGGCCGTACATGCTCGACGAGATTCGCGCGCGTGAAGCCCACGAAGGTCTGCCGGCCAAGGAACTGATCGAACATGGTTACGGACGGCTCGACTCGATCCTCGCCGACCGGTCGTCCGAACCTCGCCTGATCTCGGAACGACCGACCGTGTTGGTCGCGCCTTCGTGGGGACCGACCTGCCTGTTCGAGACCATCGGCGTCGACGTCGTCCGCACGCTGCTCGACGGCGGCTGTCGGGTGATTGCCCGGCCCCACCCGATGACCAAGAAGCGCTCACCCGGAGCGGTCGAGCAACTTGCGACGACGTTCGAGTCGCATCCCGATTTCACGCTCGACGAAGACATCGCCGCCACGCGCTCGCTCCACGAGTCGGACGTGATGGTGAGCGACTGGTCCGGCGCGGCGCTGGAGTATGCGTTCGGGCGGGAACGGCCGGTGGTGTTCCTCGACGTCGAACGCAAGGTGAACAACCCGGCGTACGGCGAGCTCGGCATCGAACCGTTCGAAGCCGCGGTCCGCGATCAGATCGGCGTGGTCGTGGACCCGGCCGACCTGTCGACCCTCGTGCCGGCGGTCCACCAGATGACCGGCTCGTCCGAGGAGTGGCGGTCGCGAATCCAGGCCGTCCGGGAGGCCAACATCTTCAACGTCGGACACAGTGGACGGGTCGCCGCCGACCACATCGCGGCTGCGGCATCGGCGTTCACCAAGGCGCGCACCCGATGACGGCGGCGGACGTCGATCGGTTCGCCCGACTGGCGGCGCTGCAACCCGCTGCGGGCTCGGACGCACCCGACCCCATCGTCGTGCCCCGGCTCGTCGGGGGTTGGCTGGCAGCCGGTCCCGCGGTTGCCTCCGGAACGGATCGGGCCGACCTCGAAGCGTTGTGCCGGCAGGTCGACGTGCGCCATCGCGTCTCGGTTGCGTACCGCGACGGGTGGAAGCGGCGGGAGCCCGAGACCGACGTGGCTCCGGCGACGCTCGCAGGACTGGTCGCCGTGTTACTCGCGAACGCCGGCGAACTCGGCGACCCGCACGCGCCCGATGACCAGGGCTGGGGACTCAAGTGTGCGAACACCGCGCTCAAGGCGCTGGAGTTGGCCGAGGGCATCCCCGCCGAGGCCGAACTCCGGGCCTGGGCGGTGGCGGTGCTCGACGACCGGACCCGGCCCGCGCCGTCACCGGCCGGGCGCGAGAAGACCCGATGACCGCGCGCATCCTGCCGATCACGGTGCTTGCGTGGGAAGGGCCTCAGGCGCGCGCTTACCTGGCGCGCCTGGCCCGCGACGAGTTGCGTCCGGAGCGAATCGTGCTCATGGTGCGGGACCCCCTCGGCGGGGCCCTACGCCGGGTGCCTGGCTCCGACGTGGGCGTCGCTCTCCGTGTGAACGCGCGGGCCCAGGACCGGGCCAACAACTTCCACCCCCACCGGATCCGCCGGAAGCACCCGGAACTGGTGGCGGCGATCGCACGCGGCATCGCCCCGCTCGTCGCCGATCCCGAGGCGCTCTACCGCGCGATGTACGACGGCTTCCGCTACGAGCAGTTCTCGGACGAGGTCGTGCGGGTCGGCGCGAACTCGTACTCGGATCCGCGCCTGCTCGAGGCGCTGGCTCGTATCGCTCCCGCTACCGTGCTGTTCACCGGCGGCGGCATCGTGCCGAAGTCGGTCTTCGCGATCCCAGGCCTCAAGCTCGTGCACGTTCATACGGGGTTGCTTCCCTACGTGCGGGGCGCCGACGTTTTGTTGTGGTCGTTGATGGTCCGGGGTCGTCCGGGCGTGTCGGCCTTCTTCATGACGCCCGGGCTCGACGACGGTGACGTGCTCGCGACCTGGGAGACCGACCCGCTCGCCATCACCATGCCGCCCGGTCCGCGACTCGACGACGAGACGCTGTACCGAGCGGTCTTCTCGTTCGTCGACCCGCTGCTCCGGGCCGAACTGGTGGTGCGCGACGTGCTCGGGCCGGCGTACGACGCGCGTGATCTCCGGGCGGTGCCGCAGGACCTCGACGCCGGCATCACGTTCCACTTCATGCATCCGGCGGTGCGCCAGCGCGCACTCGCGCAGCTGTTCGTGTCGCCACGGGCGGAACCGCCGGCATCGGCGTCGGCGACCCCGATGCTCGAACGGTACCGGCGCTACTACGAGAAGCCGTCTCCGGTCGCGCCCCTGCGCTTCGCGGCCGATGCCGTGCGCGCGAAGCCGGCGCTGCGTGCGCTCGGGGTCCGCAACCGTCAGCGCGATTACGCCGCGCTCCAATCACACCCGGAACGGTTTGCACTCCATCGCGCACTGCACGAACAACTCGTGGGTCAGAGCCGAGCGTGGCCGACCTACGACTACGGCGAGGCGTATTGGTACCAATCGTCGGACGAGTTGGGCATCACGGGCCTCCGCGACACGACGGCGCGCGTCGAAGCATTCGGATTGCGGGATCTCGTGCGGGACCGCACCGTGCTCGAGATCGGTTCGAACAGCGGATTCCTCTCGTTGGCGATCTCGGGCGCGGCGCGTCGGGTCGTCGCGTTCGAGATCAATCCGTTCCTCGTGCAGGCCGGACAACTGGGCGCCGACTTCCTGGGCACGACCTCGGTCGAGTTCCTCGTCACGTCGTTCGAGGACTTCGACGACCGGGACGAACGGTTCGACGACGTGCTGTCGTTCGCCAACCACCACACCTACGACGGCAACACGCACCAGGGCCTCGAGGAGTACTTCGAGCGTTGTCACACGCTCCTGCGGCCGGGTGGACGGCTGATCTTCGAGTCCCATCCACCGGCGCTGGAGGGCCGCGACTTCGGTCGGACCGTCGAGATCATCGAGCGCTGGTTCACGATCACCCGCTCGGAGGTCCACCAGTACGGGACGTTCCTCGATCGGGATCGTCGGTTCATCGTGGCGGACCGGCGGGAGACGCCCGACCCGGGCCGGATTCCGCAGGGCGGCTGAACGCCGGCTGAACGCCCTCGGTGACGTTGGAACTGCCCGTCGACCGCAGGCGGTGGCGCTGCTAATCTTGACTGTCTTCGCCGGTGGTTCCACCGGCGTTCACCACCTGGGGGAACCATGGGAGTCTTCGGCTATCTCGACGCTGGTTCGGGCAGCATGATCGTCGGCGCAGTCGCCGCGGGTGCCGCCGGCGTCGCCGTCGCGGCCAAGGTTGGCTGGCGGCGCATGACCGGGGCATTCCGCAAGGGCGATGGCCTCGAGACCCCCGATGCCGACCCGACGACCGACAGTCCGGACCCGGAAACCGCGGCCACCGAGAGCTGACCTCGATCGCGACCCTCGGTCCGCCCAGACATCGGTGACAGGTGGCGGT
>JBBQXR010000170.1:0-7155 GCA_038209455.1 Acidimicrobiia bacterium | reverse complement strand
GCTTTGGGGCACCCCGACCGTCAGGTCGCTCGTTTCAACCAGCAAGGAGCACGTCAGCACATGAGCACCGTCATCGCCGAAGGCAGTTACCAGGTCTTCACACTGGGTTCGAGTGAGTGGTTCTGGCTGGTGTTCTCCGCGTGCACCGCGGTGGTGGCCCTCGCGGTCGGGTTCTTCCTCATGAAGGGCGTCCTGGCGGCCGAAACCGGTACGCCGACCATGGTCGAGATCGCGCTGGCGATCCAGGAGGGCGCGATGGCGTACCTCAAGCGGCAGTTCAAGACGATCGCCGTGATCCTCGTACCGCTCGCCATCGTCGTGTTCGTCACCGCCACCGAGATCAAGAAGCCCGGGTCGTTCACCGGCGGCGCGGACGGCCTCAGCTTCGTGGCGTCCGGCCTGTTCCGCACGCTCGCCTTCATCGCCGGCTGTCTGATGTCGGGGCTCACCGGGTTCATCGGTATGAGCCTCGCGGTGCGCGGCAACGTCCGCACCGCCGCGGCGGCCAAGGCCGGATCGCTTCCCGCTGCCCTCAAGGTTGCTTTCCGCACCGGCGGCGTCGCCGGAATGTTCACCGTCGGCCTCGGCCTGCTCGGCGCCACGATCATCATCATGGTGTTCCAGAACACTGCGTCGGCCATCCTCATCGGATTCGGGTTCGGCGGTTCCCTCCTCGCCCTGTTCCTGCGGGTGGGCGGTGGCATCTTCACCAAGGCCGCCGACGTCGGCGCCGACCTGGTCGGCAAGGTCGAGGCCGGGATCCCCGAGGACGACCCGCGCAACCCCGCCACGATCGCCGACAACGTCGGTGACAACGTGGGTGACTGCGCCGGTATGGCCGCCGACCTGTTCGAGTCGTATGAGGTCACGCTCGTCGCGTCGATCATCCTCGGTGTCGCCGCGTTCAAGTCGATCGGTGCGAACCCGGCCCTCGGTCTGGTGTTCCCGGTCGCCGCTCGAGCGATCGGCGTGCTGGCATCGATCGTCGGTGTGTTCGCCGTGCGCGCCACCGACAAGGACAAGTCGGCCATGGCGCCGATCAACCGCGGATTCCTCACTGCCGGCCTGCTCACCGTGGTCGGCACCGCCATCGTCGCGTTCACCTACGTCGGCAATGACCACGCGAACGCGGGCTGGAAGTGCTTTGCCGCCGTCGTGTCCGGCCTCGTGTTGGCTCAGGGCCTCAGCCGCTTGACCGAGTACTTCACGTCTACCGAGACCGCACCCGTGCGTGAGATCGCCGAAGCCACGCGGACTGGCCCGGCAACGGTCGTGCTCTCCGGCATCAGCTCGGGACTGGAGTCCAGCGTCTACGCGATCCTCGCGATCTGCGCCGCCCTCGGCGTCGCGATCGCGCTGGGCCACGGCAACATCCAGTTCGTCTTCTACCTGGTGGCTCTCACCGGTATGGGCATGCTGTCGACCACCGGTGTCATCGTCTCCGAGGACACCTTCGGTCCCGTTGCCGACAATGCGGCGGGGATCGCCGAGATGTCGGGCGAGTTCAGCGGTGAGCCCGAGCGCATCATGGTGAGCCTCGACGCGGTGGGCAACACCACCAAGGCGGTCACGAAAGGCTTCGCCATCGGCTCCGCGGTCATCGCCTCGGTGGCCCTGTTCGCGTCCTTCATCGAGACGATCGGTCAGGAACTCAACCTCCCGAGCGGCCCGAAGGTGTTCCGCAGCCTCGCCACGCAGATGAACGTGGCCGACCCGAAGACGTTCATCGGTCTGCTGATCGGCGGGTCGGTCGCCTTCCTGTTCTCGGCGCTGGCGATCCGCGCCGTCGGGCGTACCGCGGGTGTGGTCGTGCAGGAAGTCCGCAGCCAGTTCGCGGACGGCAAGATCATGGCCGGCACCAAGAAGCCCGACTACGGCCCGGTGATCGACATCTGCACCGCCGCCTCGCTGCGTGAGCTCGCCACTCCGGCGCTGCTCGCCGTGCTCACGCCGGTCATCGTCGGCTTCGGCATCAACTACTTCGCGCTCGGCGCGTTCCTCGCGGGCGTGATCCTCACCGGCCAGCTCATGGCCAACTTCCTGTCGAACTCCGGTGGCGCGTGGGACAACGCGAAGAAGTACATCGAGGACGGCAACGAGGGCGGCAAGGGCTCCGAGGCCCACAAGGCGGCGGTCATCGGTGACACCGTCGGCGACCCGTTCAAGGACACCGCCGGCCCCGCGCTGAACCCACTCATCAAGGTGATGAACCTCGTCTCCCTGCTCATCCTCCCGGCGATCATCTCGCTGCGCAACGACGACGTGCGCTACGTGATCGCCGGCGTGGCGGCGATCATCCTCATCGGTGCGGTGCTCTTCTCGAAGCGCAAGGGCGCATCCATCGGTGACGAGCCGGTCATGGTCGAGAGCGAGCACATCAGCGTCTGACCGCCCCACCCGATCTGTCTGCGATGCCCCGTGGCTCCGGCTACGGGGCATCGTTCGTTTTGCGGAGCCAAGGGCGCATCAAAAGTTGACGTCCAGCCGTTAGGAAGCCGTCAAGTCCCTTCCTTTCTCTTCGCGGGTTCCGTACAACGGAATCATGAGAGGAACTCCTTCAACTCCAGCCCGCATCGCAGGAGGGGTTCTCCCGATCCTGCTCGCGAGCATCCTCGTCTCGGTTCGAGGCGCACTCGACGGCGCGGACTTGGTGCTCCTCCTGGTCCTCGTCGTGGTGGCGGTGGCCGCCTCCGGTGACCGGATCGCGGCCGTCATTGCGGCGGCCGTCGCCGCGGCGTCGTACGACTTCTTCCTGACCCGGCCCTACGGATCGCTGCGGATCACGTCGTCGTCGGACATCACGACCACGATCATCCTGCTCTTCATCGGGCTCTCCGTCGGTCAGATCGCGATCCTGGGCCGGGAGCGCCACCAAGAAGCCAAGCGGGCGGTGGAAGAGCTCGATCGACTCGAACTGGTCGCGGCGCGGATCGCGTCCGATGCGTCGATCCTGCCGTTGGTCGAGTTGGTCGAACATCAGATCACCGATGCGATGTCGCTCGCTTCGTGCCATTTCGGACTGCAGCGGCCCGACCTGCCGGAGCTTCTTCCCGACGGTCGCGTTGCGGTGACGACCCATGTGTTCGCCGACCACGACTTCGCGCTCCCATCCGAAGGCGTGGCCCTGGGAGTGGTGGGTAACGGCGCGATCGTCGGTTGGCTCCGGCTGATTCCCGGTCGCACCGTGGGCGTGTCCATCGAGACTCGGCGTGTCGCGGTGGCCCTTGCGCAGCAACTTGGCGCGGCGCTCGCCCGCCCGGGGCTCGAGCGCGCCGGACACTGAGACCCGGGGCGCCGCGGTCTCAGTCCGGCGGCGTTTCCGGCGGGGTCACGGCCCCCGACCAGTCCACCGGGTGATCCACGATCACCTCGCAGAGATACCGCTCGGTCGCGATCGTCGGCGCCTCGACTTCGGCGCTCAGCGGATCGTTGGTGTCGACGAACACGACGGCGATGCCATCGCCGTCGTGTCGGCCGAGGGTCTGGACCGTGACGCCGTAGAGCACGATGCCACCTCCTCATTGATGGTCGGTCCCCGCCAAAATCCAACGCACCGGTTCGCACGGCGCGCCCGGCGCGAATTGTCGAGTCGTTGACGCGGGCCGGGGCGGAACTGACGCGCTGGTAGCACGCCATGACGACGACGAACGCCCGCATGAAAGGCGCAGCGTGAACGGCGACACGGCCACGGGAGGTCGGGCCTGCGATCGAAACGCGTCAAGGGTTGCGGTGCCCGCGCTAGGACGGCATCAATGCCCTAGGCAGCGCCGCCTGGGATCGTTAGAACGATCGTATGCACGACGATCAGCCGACCCGACGAGGCACTCCCGAGTGGAGCCCCCCTCTGGCCTGGATGGTCGCGCTCGTCGGGCCGGTCGTCGTGTCGGCACTTTTGATTCCGCTGCGTGGCGAGATCCGCACCTCGAACGCCTCACTCGTGCTCGTCCTCGTTGTGGTGGCCGGAGCGGTGCTCGGAGGCCGTGTCACCGGTGCGGTGGCTGCGCTGGTCTCGATGGTGGCGTTCGACTTCTTCTTCACCCGGCCGTACTACTCGTTCACGATCAACCGTCGCGACGACATCGAGACCGCGGTGCTCCTACTCGCAGTCGGTCTCATCGTCGGCGAACTCGTCGTCCGGGCGCGTCGCAGCCGGACGGAAGCGGTGGCGAGTCGGGCCGAGGTCGTACGCGTCCGGCGGCTCTCCGAACTTGCTGCCGGCGGCGAATCGCGCGGTCGGCTCATCGGCATCGTCCAGGGTGAGCTCGTCTCGCTGCTTCCCGTGCGGGAGTGCCGCTTCGAACCGGTGCCCACCCGCGAACAACTCCCGGAGTTCACGCACAAAGGCGTGCGCATCGCCGGGGCCGACCCGACCGCGCCGTTGCCGCCGCATGGCCGTGTGGCCCTGCCGGTCTACGGCGGCGGCCGGGCACTCGGCCGATTCGTGATCGACCTGGAAGTGGGCACCACGGGCGTCTCGGTTCCGCCCGAAGATCGCGCCCTTGCACTCGCGCTCGCGGATCAGCTCGGCACCGTGCTGACCGCCGGAACGTTCGACTGACTCGAGGAGAGTTCATGGCTGACATCGTGTTCGTGTTCGTGGTGATCATCGGCTTCTTCGCACTCTGCGGCGCGTTCGTCCTCGGGTGCGATCGCATCGTGCGCAGTGGTGACGACGGCCCTCCGCCCGTCGCGTCGACGGAGGTCGCCAAGTGAGCGGCGAGAACCTCGTCGGGCTGATCCTCGCGGCGGTCCTCTCGGTGTATCTCGTCACCGCCTTCCTCGTCCCGGAGCGGTTCTGATGAGCGCAGCGAAGAGCACCGTCGTGTCGATGTCGGTTCACAGCGGCGCGGGGCCCGAGCGGCCCGGCCCGCAGGGCCAGGAGCGGATCTGATGAGCGGGGCCGCGTGGGCACAGCTCGGCCTGCTGGTCGTGCTCCTTGCGATCGCGATCCCGATCCTCGGCGGCTACATGGCCAAGGTGTACGGGAACGAGCAGGCACCCGGCGATCGCGTGTTCCTGCCGATGGAGAACTTTGTCTACCGGGCGTGTCGCGTCGATCCGGAGCAGGAGCAACGCTGGACCGTTTACGCGTTCTCCGTGCTCGCGTTCAGTGTCGTAGGACTGCTGCTGCTGTACGCGATGCAGCGGTTGCAGTCGGTACTTCCGTTCAACCCGACCCACGCGCCGAGGGTGGGTGAGGCGCTGTCGTTCAACACCGCGACCAGCTTCGTCACCAACACGAACTGGCAGAGCTACTCCCCCGAGTCGGCGATGAGTGACCTCACGCAGATGGTCGGCCTCACGGTGCAGAACTTCGTCTCGGCCGCGGCCGGGATGGCCGTCATGGCCGCATTCATCCGCGGCCTGGCGCGGCGGCGGGCCCTCACCCTCGGGAACTTCTGGGTCGACCTCGTCCGCACGACGTTCCGGATCCTGCTCCCGATCGCGTTCGTCGGTGCGATCTTCTACGTCGGGAGTGGAGTGGTTCAGAACCTCCACGGCTTCGATGTGATCCACACGCTCGAGGGCAAGACGCAGGTGATCCCCGGGGGGCCGTCGGCCAGCCAGGAGATCATCAAGATGGTCGGCACGAACGGTGGTGGGTTCTTCAACGTGAACTCCGCCCACCCGCTTTCGAACCCCAATGGACTCACCGACCTCTTCGGGCTCTTCCTCATCCTGGTGATCCCGCTCGCCCTGACCTACACCTACGGGAAGATGGTCGGCGAGCAACGCCAGGGCTGGGTCCTCCTCGCGGTCATGGTCGTGATCTGGGGCCTCGTCGTGGGCTTGACGACGATCTTCGAACTCGACGGCAATCCCAAGCTCACCGCAGTGGGAGTGAGCCAGGCGAATACATCCACCCAACCCGGAGGAAACCTCGAGGGGAAGGAGGTGCGCTTCGGGACGCCGGCCTCGGCGACGTGGTGCGGGTCCACGACCGGGACGTCCAACGGCTCGGTGAACTCGATGCACGACAGCTACACGCCGCTCGGCGGAATGATGTGCATGATCCACATGAAGCTGGGTGAGATCAGCCCGGGCGGGGTCGGTGTCGGTCTGAACGGCATGCTCGTCCTCGCGCTGCTCGCGGTCTTCATTGCCGGTCTCATGGTCGGGCGTACGCCGGAGTACCTCGGGAAGAAGATCCAGGCGACGGAGGTGAAGCTGGTCGTGATCTACATCCTCGCCATGCCGGTCGCAGTGTTGATCGGTGCGGGGATCGCGATCGTCACACCATCGGTGTTACATACCTCGATCTACAACCCAGGGCCCCACGGGTTCACTGAAGTGCTCTACGCCTTCGCATCGGCGGGCAACAACAACGGATCGGCGTTCGCGGGTATCACGGCGAACACGCAGTTCATGAACGTCGCGCTCGGCATTGCGATGCTCATCGGGCGCTACTTCCTGATCATCCCGACGCTCGCCATTGCGGGTTCGCTCGCTCGGAAGGAGAAGGTGCCGGCATCCGCCGGCACGTTCCCCACCGACACCCCACTGTTCGCAGGCTTGTTGTTCGGCGTGATCATCATCGTCGCCGGACTCACGTTCTTCCCGGCCATCGCTCTCGGCCCCATCGTCGAGCAACTCGGCCACTGAGGAGGTCTCTGACATGACGACCACGACTCCGATACTTCCTCCGGGCGAGACCAAGGCCGAACGCGTGCGCGCGTCGACCTCGATGTTCGACCCTACGATTCTGCGGCGTGCTGTCGGGGACAGCTTCGTCAAGCTGAATCCCCGGCACTTGATGCGCAATCCGGTGATGTTCGTCGTCGAGGTGGGCAGTGTGCTCACCACGGTGCTGTTCTTCACCGACCGAGGCTCCGCGACCACCGACGAGAACGTCTTCGCCGCGCTCGTCGCCGCGTTCCTGTGGTTCACGGTGCTCTTCGCCAACTTCGCCGAGGCGGTGGCCGAAGGGCGCGGCAAGGCCCAGGCCGACACGCTCCGTAAGACCCGTTCAGAAACGATGGCCAACCGGCGCCGGAGCGATGGCACCCTCGAGGAGGTTCCGGGAACCGAACTCGACCTCGGTGACGAGGTGTTCGTGGTGGCCGGCGAGGTGATCCCGAGCGACGGCGATGTGGTGGAAGGCATCGCGTCGATCGACGAGTCCGCGATCACCGGGGAGTCGGCCCCCGTCATCCG
>JBBQXR010000169.1:0-7164 GCA_038209455.1 Acidimicrobiia bacterium | reverse complement strand
AAGTGCCTGCCCGTCACCATCACCGAGGTGCTGGTGGAGTTCAAGCGGCCGCCCCAGCCGGTGTTTGGCGAGATGGAGCCGGAGCATTCTAACTTCCTCCGCTTCCGTTTCAGCCCCGAGGTCATCCTGGCCCTGGGAACGCGGGCCAAGGTGCCCGGCGAGGCCATGGTCGGCGACTCACGCGAGCTCGCGCTCTGCAACGAGTTCCCGGACGAGATGACGCCGTACGAGCGATTGCTCGGCGACGCCATCCGCGGCGAAGGGCTCCTCTTCGCCCGGGAAGACGGGGTGGAACAGGCCTGGCGGGTGGTGGATCGGGTCCTCACCAAGCACGCGCCGGCGATCCCGTATGCCCAGGGAACCTGGGGACCCGTTCAGGCCGATGCCCTCATCAAGAGTGACGGCGGCTGGCACAATCCGGTGATCGAACCCGCCACAAGAGAGACTCGGGCATGAGCCAAGACGAGCAGAAGCAGGCCGCCGGCGAACTCGCGGCATCGTGGGTGGAGTCCGGCATGGTGGTCGGCCTCGGGACCGGGAGCACCGCCGCCTTCGCGATCAGCGCCCTCGGAGCCCGCATCGCCGACGGACAGCTCCACGGAGTGGTGGGCATCCCCACGTCACGCGCAAGTGAAGCCGCCGCGATGATTGCCGGAGTGCCGCTGACCACCTTGGCCGAGCAGCCCGTGGTCGATCTCACCATCGACGGCGCCGACGAAGTGGACCCGAACCTCGACCTCATCAAGGGCGCGGGCGGTGCGCTGTGGCGCGAGAAGATGGTGGCGCAGGCCAGTGTCCGTGAGGTCATCGTCGTCGACGAGAGCAAGCTCACCGATCAACTCGGTGGTCGCGTCGCTTTGCCGGTCGAGGTCGCGATCTTCGGCTGGCGACCCGAGTCCGACTACTTGGACGACCTCGGGGCCGGAGTCGCGATCCGTCGTGCTGGTGGCGGCGCGGAGTACACGACCGACGAGGGCAACTGGATCCTCGACTGCGCGTTCCCGCCGATCAAGGACCCGGCTCGACTTGCGGAACGGATGAGCCGTCGGGCCGGCATCGTCGAGCACGGCCTGTTCCTCGGCCTCGCGACCGACCTCCTCGTGGCGAGCGCCAACGGAGTCGAGCACCGCATCCGCCCGTGAACGAGCTGTGGCTCGTTCGCCACGGCGCGACCGAGTGGACCGGCACGCTCCAGCACACCGGTCGCACCGACATCCCGCTGACCGCCGACGGTCGCCGTGAGGCGGCCGCGCTGGTGAAGCCGCTGAACCGTCAGTTCTTCGCCGCTGCGTTCACGAGTCCGCTGAGCCGGGCTCGCGAGACCGCCAAGATCTGTGGGTTCGTTGACGCGGTGGTGCTCGACGATCTGCGGGAGTGGAACTACGGCGTCTACGAAGGCCGCACCACCGCCGAGATCCAAACCGAGGTGCCGGGCTGGAGCGTGTGGAAGGACCCGGTGCTCGAGGGCGAGTCGCTGGACGACGTCGCGGCCCGCGCCGCGGTTGTGCTCGACCGTTGCGCGTCCGTCGACGGCCGGGTCCTGCTCTTCGCCCACGCGCACGTCCTGCGGATCCTCACCGCGTGCGCCGTCGGCCTTCCGCCCACCGCGGGTCAGTCGCTCGGTCTCGACCCCGGCTCCATCTCGGTCCTCGATGCCGAACACGACTACCGCGTCATCCGCCGCTGGAACTGGCTCCCGAACTAGGTCACTCCGTATCGCAACGGTGACATGGTGAAGAGACGCGGGCATGGAACCGGGCGGGTTGATCGCGAGTGGCCGCGACGGTGACATCTTCGAGTTCGGCCCTGGTCTCGTGCTCCGCAAGGCCCGGGACGGTCGCAGCATCGAGCACGAAGCGCGCATCATGCAGCACGCCGCGGATCATGGATTCCCCGTGCCGAAGATCCACGAAGTCCGGGCGGATGGTTCCGAGATCGTGATGGAACGGATCGTCGGTCCGCTGATGATGGACGCAATGCTGAAGCAACCGTGGGCGATGCGGCGCTACGCGTCGATGTTGGCCGACCTGCACGACCGACTCCACGAGATTCCCGCACCGGATTGGGTCCGGGACGGGTTGGGTACCGACGATCCGGCTGGTGCACTTCGACCTCCATCCGCTCCATGTGTTGATGTCGCCCACTGGCTCCGTCGTCGTCGACTGGGCGAACGCCGCACGTGACGACGCGCTGTTCGATGTCGCCGCGAGCTACGTGCTCCTCACGTGTCCGGAGATGCCAGGACCGCGGGCGCTCGGGATCGCGCTGCAACCGGTCCGGGTCCTGTTGGCGAAGGAGTTCGCCAAGCGATACCGGGGTCGTGAACTCAACGAGCGCATCGGCATTGCGGCGGAGATGAAGACGTTCGACGCCAACATGACTCCCGCTGAGGTCCTCACCATGCAGCGCCTCGCGCGCCGCATGCGGCGACGGACTGCTTGACGCGAGCGTTCCGCGGAACGCTCTTCCAGGTTCTGGGACGTCCCGTGGGACGCACCGGACGTCGAGTGACGTGCCGCCTGGGTGCTGAACTCGGTCCTCCGGGTCAAACCTGCCGACCTTTGTCCTCTGGTGTACCGAGGCGGTACAGGAAGGGACAAACGTCGGGTGTGGTTAACGGACGCCTGGGTGGGAGCCGGCATGTGCTCGGGGCGAAGGTTGGCTGTCAGTGCCATCGACGGAAACCTGGAGCCAGAAGGTCGGCCGGGGGGCGGTGCCGCCGCGTTTTTACCGTGAGTTGGTGGCCTTCGCGAACCGGTCATGCTTGGGTGAGACGCGGAAATCCGAGAGCGAGGCCATGAGCGGTGCGCCGGTTCAGGGCTCGAAAAGGGGTCGGGATGAACAACAGGATTCAGTGGCTGGCCGTGGTCGCGAGCGGGTGCCTCGCCGCATCCGCGATGACGATGGTGGTAGCGCCGGCGGCGTCGGCCTCCGACGGAGGAGCAGGTACGCGGTTCGTCGCGAAGCGCGGCCACGACTCGGCGACGTGCGGTGACGCAGACCGACCGTGCTCGACCATTGGCCAGGCCGTCGCGAACGCCGCGCCGGGATCCCGTGTGTTCGTTGGCCGTGGGACCTACGCGGAGATGGTGACGCTCGGTAAGCCCCTCGTCCTCACGGGAACGGACGCGACGATCGATGCCACCGGTAAGGCCAACGGTGTGCTCGTCGGACCTGGGGCATCCGGCAGCCGGGTGGCGCACCTTCGCGTCGTCAACGCCATCGGCGAAGGGATCCTGGCTACACAGGTGGATCACGTCGGGATCTTGTTCAATCATGTCGAGCACAACGACCGGGGCGCTTCGGTCCCCAGTTCCTACCCCGAGTGTCAGGGCCAGGGCCAGGTGCCGGGCGACTGTGGCGAGGGTCTGCACCTGCAGGCGACTACCAACTCGTCTGCGATCGGCAACGACGTCTCGGACAACGCCGGCGGAATTCTCATCAGCGACGACATGGCTGCGTCGCACGACAATCTCATTGCCTACAACCGGGTGATGGACAACAAGCCTGACTGCGGCATCACCGTTCCCGCCCACAATCCGCACGGCGGCGTCTACAACAACACCATCGCGATGAACTGGGTGACCGGGAACGGCGAGGGCGGCGTACTGATCGCAGCCGGTGTCCCCGGTAGCGCCGCGCACGACAACCGCGTGATCAACAACTACCTCGAGGACAACGGGTTCGCGGGCGTCACGCTGCACGCTCACGCACCGGGTCAGAATCTCGATAACAACGTGATCACCGGCAACGAGATCCGGACCAACAACGTCGGCGGCGACAACGACGCTCAGGTCTTCAGCACCACCGGGATCCTGATCTTCTCGGGTGACTCCAGCGTGCACATCAACGGCACCGTCATCCGCAGCAATCTCATCCGAGACAACCACTTCGGCATCTGGCTCTCACCCGGGCTCGTCTCAAAGGCGGCCATCGGGCCGAACGCCTTTCACGACGTGGCGGTCCAAGTCCAGAACTGACGCTCATGCCTCGATGACGTGCGCGCGTGGGTGGCGAACCCTTCGCAGCGTTGTGCTGGATTCCGCCCGGCGTGCGCCCATGGTGACGATCGCTCGAGTCGGGAGCGTGACCCGCGGTGGGTCCTTTAGATTCCTCTTGACACGGTCACGCGCGCACCGGGGGGAGCCAGCATGGCCAAGCTGATCTACATCGCGAATGTGTCCCTCGACGGCTACACCGAGGATGCGCAGGGCGACTTCGCATGGACCGAGCCCAGCGACGAGTACTTCACGTTCATCACCGATCTCGTGCGCCCGGTCGGGACATACCTCTTGGGCCGCCGTATGTACGAGACGATGGCCGTGTGGGAGACCGATCCCGCGCTGGCTGCCGGCTCGGACCTCCAAGCGGAGTTTGCCAACGTCTGGCAATCGGCCGAAAAGATCGTCTACTCCACGACGCTGGGCGCGGTCTCGACCACCAACACGCGGCTCGAGCGCCAGTTCGACGCGGAAGCGGTCCGCGCCTCCGTGGCGTCCGCCCCCAGTGACGTGACCATCGCCGGGCCGACGCTGGCCGCGCACGCGTTCGCCGCCGGCCTGGTCGACGAGTGCCGCCTCTTCGTATGCCCGGTGCTCGTCGGTGGAGGCAAGCCGGCGTTCCCCCGTGACACCCGCATCCAGTTGGAGCTGCTCGAGGAGCACCGATTCGGCGACGTGGTGCACCTCGGGTACCGAACCCAGACCTGATCCCGCCGACCTTTGTGCGCTGGTGTACCGAGGCGGTACAGGAGGGGACAAAGGTCGGCGGCGAGCGGGCGAGGGTGGTCAGGCGGGGACGGGTGGGAGCGCCTGCTGCTCGTCCATCATGTCGGCCATCACGGCCTCGATGAACGCGGTCGCTTCCTCGGTCGCACCGCCGGCGACACCGCCGTAGATGGCGCTGCTCTTGGCCGGCTCGTCCTTGTGCTCCAGCGCGTACGTCACCGCTTCGTCGAGGTCGTCGGCGAACGTGTCGGCCAGGCCGTTCTGGGTCTGGGGCCGCGTGACCGCCATGTGGATCGAGTTCGGGTACTGCTGGCCGTTGAAGCGCCAGCCCTTGGTCCGCATGAAGTCGTTCACGTGGTAGATGTCGAACTCGTCCGACGTGAAGCTGAAGCAGAACGTGGGAGAGCCGATCAGCCGCAACTCGGAGTGCGACTTCACTGCGTCCTGCATCGCGAACGCGGTCTCGAAGATCGCCTTCGCGTACCCGAGGTACCCCTCCCGCCCGAGCGACACCATGCCCGCCCACGTGGCCGCGAGGAGCCCACCGGATCGGGAACCGTCGATGCCGGGGGAGCAGTACTTCCCGCCCGTCCAGTCGGTCAGGTAGAAGTACTGGCCGTTGCGCAGGATGCGGTCCCGGAACAGCAGGACCGACGTGCCCTTCAGGCCGTAGGCGTACTTGTGGGTGTCCGCCGAGATGCTCGTCACGCCGGGGACGCGGAAGTCGAACGCCGGGATGTCGTAGCCGAGCTGCTCGCCCCACGGCAGGATGAATCCGCCGAGGCAACCGTCGACGTGCAGACCGATGTCGTGCGCGAGTGCGAGTTGGCCCATCTCCGCGATGGGGTCGATGGTGCCGTAGCCGTAGTTGCACGCGGAACCGATGAGCGCTGCGGTGTTCTCGTCGATGAGGGCCGCCATGGCGTCGACATCGACCTGAGCGGTCACCGGGTCGACCGGCGCCTGACGGAGTTCGACGTCGACGAGGTGGCACGCCTTGTTGAACGCGGGATGCGCGGTCTCGGGCTTGACGATGTTGGGGTGCGCGATGCCCTTCACGTTGCGGGCCCACTCGCGGTAGGCGAGCACCGAGTGCAGGATGCTGCCGGTGCCACCGGAGGTGATGAGCCCGACCGGGCCTTCGTCGGCATTCTGCGCCGCGTCGCCGTGCATGAGGTCGAGGGCCATCGCGATGATCTCGCCCTCGAAGCGAGTGGCGCTCGGGCACATGTCGCGCTGGAGCACGTTCATGTGGCTGTACATCCCGAATACTTCGTTCATGAAGTCGTAGTGGTCGTGGTCGCCGCAGTACATGGTGCCGGAGCACTTGCCGGTTTCCCACGTCTTGTCCTCGGCGGTCGCGAGTTCACGCAGCTCGTTGATGATCGAGTTGCGGTCGCGACCTTCCGACGGCATACCCCGCAACACGGGGAATCGATCGGCGTACGGGTAAGCAGACATCAGGACATCCTTCGGGGGTCAGCTGTTGAGGGCGGCGTAGATGGGGCGCAGGGCTTCGAAGGCGGCGACGAACTGGGTCTGGAGCCGCTCGTAGGTGGCGCGGTACTCAGGTTGGGGTTCGACGCTCGTTGCGACGTTGACGGTCTCGTTCAGGTCGTCGGCGGTGAGAATGCCACCGCGCTCCAACGCGAGGAGCGCGGTGCCCCGGGCGATCACCTGGTGCGGATCGGCGACCGCAGCCACGGGCCGGTCGAAGATGTTGGCCAGCGTCTGGACCCACTGCGCCGAGCGGGCAGCACCACCACCGAAGACGATCTCCTGATCGGGGTGTCCACTGAACTGCTCGACGATCGGGAGCAGCCAGGCCAGGTTGTAGCCGATGCCCTCGATCACCGCGCGTACGAGGTGGCGACGCTCGCTGTCGAGCGAGAGGTTGATGAACCCGCCGCGCATGTTGGGGTCCGCGGTCGGCGCGAGGGAACCCGCGAACCACGGAAGGAAGATCACGTCGTTGCTCCCGGGGGCGACCCCGGCGAGCAGGTCGTCGAGGCGCGCGAACCGGTCAGGGGTGGAGTGGTCACCCAACTCGTCGGTGGCGTGCACGATGTGGTCGAGCACGTGCTCCACCACCTTGCCGCCCAGCCCGTTCTCGGCCCAGACGATGTACTCGCCGGGGAACGGACTCGGCATCGACAGGACCTCGTGGTCGAGGTCGGTGCCGTGGTGGTCGGTGATGTCGAGCAGCACCGAGGTGGTGCCGATCATGAGACCGACCCGATCGGCGCGCCGGGCGCCAGTGGCGATCACGCCGGCATGACTGTCGTTGATCGGCGCGTGCACCAACGCGGTCGGTGGCAGACCGAGTCGCTCGGCGACGGCCGGGAGCAGGGGTCCGATCGGATCGGCCACCGACCGCAGGGGCGGCAGGGTCCGAGGGTCGGCGCCGCTCATGCGCACGAGTTCGGGGTCGTACTCC
>JBBQXR010000168.1:0-7215 GCA_038209455.1 Acidimicrobiia bacterium | reverse complement strand
CGTGGTGGGCGGGTGCTGCGGTACCGACCACCGTCACGTCGCCGCGATCGCAGCGGCGTTCCGGAAACGGTCGAACTAGCTGACGGCCTTGAGCTCGCGCTTGAGCTCGTTGACCTCGTCGCGCAGACGGGCCGCCTCCTCGAAGCGCAGGTCTTTGGCCGCTTCGGCCATCTCTTCTTGCAGCGTCTGGATGAGCCGGCCGAGTTCGTCCGGTGGCACACCCTTCAGGTCGGCGAAGATCGCGCTGCTGCGCCGACTACGGCCCCGCCCGCGACCTGAACCCGAACTCGATCCGCTGTCGCCGCTGTCTCGCAACCGGACCATCTCGAGGATGTCGGTGACCTTCTTGCGGATGGTCTGCGGGTCGATGCCGTGCTCTTCGTTGTATTCGAGCTGACGCTTCCGCCGGCGGTTGGTCTCGCTGATCGCGAACTTCATCGAGTCGGTGACCCGGTCCGCGTACATGACGACCTGGCCCTCGACGTTGCGTGCTGCGCGCCCCATCGTCTGGATGAGGCTCGTGGCCGACCGGAGGAAGCCTTCCTTGTCGGCGTCGAGGATGGCGACGAAGGACACCTCGGGCAGGTCGAGACCCTCCCGGAGCAGGTTGATCCCGATGAGCACGTCGAACTCGCCGAGCCGGAGGGAGCGGAGGATCTCGACCCGCTCCAACGTGTCGACCTCGCTGTGGAGATACCGCACCCGGATCCCGAGTTCCAGCAGGTAATCGGTGAGGTCCTCGGACATCTTCTTGGTGAGCGTGGTGACGAGGACCCGCTGGTCCTTCTCGGCCCGGATGTTGATCTCGTTCACCAGATCGTCGATCTGGCCCTTGGTGGGCCGGATGATCACCTCGGGATCCATCAACCCGGTCGGGCGGACCACCTGCTCCACGACCTTGGTGGAAATCTCCAACTCGTACGGGCTCGGCGTGGCCGACATGAACACGACCTGGTTGATCTTCTCGCCGAACTCCTCGAACCGCAGCGGCCGGTTGTCCATCGCGCTCGGCAGCCGGAAGCCGTGCTCGACGAGGGTGTCCTTCCGGGAACGGTCGCCTTCGTACTGGCCGTGAAGTTGCGGGACGGTCACGTGGCTCTCGTCGAGGACCATGAGGAAGTCCTTCGGGAAGTAATCGAGCAGCGTGTACGGCGCTTCACCCGCGACGCGACCGTCGAGATGGCGGGAGTAGTTCTCGATCCCGGAACAGAACCCGATCTCACGCATCATCTCGAGGTCGTACGTGGTGCGCATGCGCAGGCGTTGGGCCTCGAGCAACTTGCCGCGGTCCTCGAGCCACTTGAGGCGCTCGAACATCTCGGCTTCGATGCCCTCCATCGCCCGCTTCAGCTGTTCCTCCTGGGTGACGTAGTGCGACGCGGGGAACAGCACGAGCGTCTGGAGGTCCTCGACGAGTTCACCGGTGACCGGGTCGACCGACATGATGCGCTCGATCTCGTCGCCGAAGAGCTGCACCCGGATGCCGCGCTCCTCGTACGCCGGGAAGATCTCGATGGTGTCGCCGCGCACGCGGAACTTGTTGCGCACGAACGACATGTCGTTGCGCTCGTACTGCAACTCGACGAGGCGCTTGAGGATCGCGCGCTGGTCGTGCTCCTCGCCGACGTTCAGGGTGAGGAGCTGCGTGGCGTAGGTCTCGGGCGAACCGAGGCCGTAGATGGCCGAGACGCTGGCGATGATGACGACGTCTCGCCGGGAGAGCAGGGCGCTGGTGGCACTGTGACGGAGCCGGTCGATCTCGTCGTTGATGGACGAGTCCTTCTCGATGAAGGTGTCGCTCGACGGGATGTACGCCTCCGGCTGGTAGTAGTCGTAATAGGAGACGAAGTACTCGACCCGGTTGTGGGGGAAGAACTCCCGGAACTCCGACGCGAGCTGGGCGGCCAGGCTCTTGTTGGGCGCGAGGATCAGCGTCGGCCGTTGGACCTCGGCGATGAGGCCGGCGATGGTGAACGACTTCCCGGACCCCGTGATGCCGAGCAGCGTCTGGTAGCGCTCCCCCGCTTCCACGCCCGCGGCGAGTTCCGCGATCGCCTTCGGTTGGTCGCCCGACGGCTCGAAGTCGGACACAAGCTGGAACTCCGGCACCCGGCCACCTTACGCCCGAGGTGTGACACTCCTGTTGGCCGTTCCGATGTACGGATCACCGCACCGGTGCTGACATCCGCACATCGAAGCGCGTCCCGGCCCGGACGAGGTCGGCGCGCTCCGCGAGGAGGGCCTCGAGCCGATCGATGGTCCCGGCCGGGTCGGCGACGACATCGGCCCAGGTCGCCACCACCCTCCGCCATCCGAGGCGCTCCAAGGCGGCGGTGCGGGTGCGGTCCTGCTTCCACTGAGCGTGGGTGCCGTGCCACTCGAAGCCCTCGGTCTCGAAGCCCACCAGGAGTTCGGGCCACGCGAAGTCGAGTCGATAGCGCTTGAGTCCCGACGACACGACATGTTGGCGCACCGGATCGGGAAGGCCGGACTGCTGCACCAGGCGCCACGCCTTGACCTCGAGTCGGGAGTCGAGCGGCCTCGAAGCGGTCGATGCGAGGAGTGTTCGGATCCGGTCCGTTCCCGGGCGGCCCTTACCTCCGATGGCCTCGAATCGGCGGGCCAACGCCTCGATCGACACCAGGCGGAGACGACGGGCCCGTTCGAAGAGTGCCTCGAGCGATTCGGCATCGACCAGTGGCGCAACGTCGATCAGTGCTCGCGCGGCGTCGACACAAGAAAGTCCGTCGATCACGAGGCGCGGCTCGCCGTAGGCACGGAAGCGGTGGACGCGCACCGCGAAGAACGACTGCTCGTCGGTTTCGATGGCGAGGCGATCGATCCGCGGATGCCGACACGACCCGTCGACGGTCACATCGAGCGGACTGATCGGGAGTGGCGCGTGCAGGTGCAGCAGCCGACAGCTGGTCGAGAACGACGCGGTCCCCGACGATCCGATCACGGCCGCCGCCGTCGCCATGTCCAACGTTTGCGGCGCGCCGCGCACCCGGTAGAGGCCGGTCGGCGCAACCGCGATGAGCAGACCACTGCGAACCGATGCGTCGAGTTGGCTGACGGTCAGACCGGCACCCCGGGCCTGGGCGCGGGTGACGATGCCCTTCTGGCACTCGGCGACGTCGAGCACGCGATTGAGTAAGGGGTTCACGTCGACTTCCCGAAGACCTCATGCGTCGAACGACGCGAACGAATGCGATCGGGGAAGGCGGACTGATCCTATGCGCCGGGTGCGACCACCGAAATCAGAGCGTTCCGATGTACGGATCACCGCACGGGTGCTGACATCCGCACATCGAAGGACGGGTCAGGGCTTGGGTTTGTCCTCGTGGCGGGACTGGAGGTCGGCCCAGATGGTGTCGACCTGAGCGGCGAGGGAGGCGTGGTCGGTGCCGTTGTCCACCAGGTGGGTGGCGACCGCCCGCCGCTCCTCGTCGGTGGCCTGGGCGCGCATCCGGGCGGCGGCGTCGGCGCGGTCGAGACCACGCCCCTCGAGTCGATCCAACCGGAGGTCCTCGGGCGCCTCGACGACGATCACGACCTCGTATCCACGCTCGGATGCGGTCTGGGACTCCACGAGCAGCGGGACGTCCATGACGACGATCGCATCGGGTGGCGCCTCCATCATCCGCTTGCCGAACTCGGCGTGGACGGCCGGGTGGGTGATGGCGTTGAGCGCCTCCCGGGCTTCGTCGGTGGCGAAGGCGCGGTCGGCGAGCGCCTGACGATCGAGACGCCCGTCGGCACCGACGATCTCGGAGCCGAAGCGTTCCACCAACGCGCCGAACGCAGGTTGGCCCGGTTCCACGACGTCACGGGCGACACGATCGGCGTCGAGGATCACCGCGCCCCGCTCGGCGAGGAGCGAGGCAACGGTCGACTTCCCCGCGCCGATACCTCCGGTGAGACCGACCAGCAGCATGGTCGGGATCCTAGGAGCCGGACGAAGAACGGCGATTGACCGGTTCATGCGGACGCGGCAGGCCACAATTGCCGAATCGAGACCGTTCCGCCTCCCCTCCGCCGCACCGCGCCCAGTCGCGCCGTCAAACGTCGCGCGGCCCGGGCGAGTCGCCATGCCGCCGGCAAGCCGCGCCGCTTCCGCGGTTGGACCCGCCGGATCGGCCCCCGCCTCGACCCCCGCTCGGTCGAGGAACTCGGCCGGCTCGGTCCGCTCGTCACCTGGTTGCGCTGGGTGTGTCTCACGGTCGGGGCGACACTCGCGCTGACCACGCACCAGCCGAACATGCACGCGCTCTTCATCGCGGGGGCAGTGCTGTTCGCGAACACCCTCTTCCGGACGATCAAGCCGCTCCAGATCTATCCGGCCACGTGGCGGGCCGAGGCGTGGGTGGTCATCGACCTCCTCATCGCGGTGGGTTCCATCGCGGTCACCGACACCTGGTCGAGTCCGTTCCTCCTGATGCCGATCCCGCTCGTGCTGCTGGCGGCGTACGGCTGGGGGTACCGGGAGGGGTGCTTCGCGGCGCTCCTGACCGCAGGCACGATTCTCATGGCCGACGCGGTCGGTGGTGCAAGTCAGGACGCGCTCCGCACCGGCCTGCTCGTCTCGATGGTCGTGATCGCCGCCGCGATCGTCGGGGGCTACACCCGTCAGCTCTGGCTCGAAGCGGAGGAACGAGAACGCGAGAGTGCCGACGAGGTGTCGCGCATGACGCTCGCGAACGACCTCTTCCATGCCCTGCACGACGTCGTGCGCACCCTTCCCGACTCGCTCGACCTCGCCGAGGTCGTGGCCTCGGCCCGGGACACGCTGCGCGAGGTCTTCGAGCCCGACGTGCTCGTCGTGCTCCTCGCCGACGAGACGAGCGCTTCGTGGCGGACCCAGCTCGCCGAGGGCGCCGCGATCGCCGAACACCTCGAAACCGACGAGCTGCCGTCGCGCATCCGCGAGGCACTCGAGAAGCCCGGTGTGGTGCGGGTCGAGAGCACCACATCGCAGCGCGAACTCTGGAACGGCGAGTTCGCGAGCAGCGCCATGATCGTCGGGCTGCGGACCCCCGACCGCGTGGTGGGCCTGGTCGCGGTCGAGCATCGTGCTCCAGATCGGATCTCCACCGCCGATGCGGAACTCTTCTCCCGGATCGCCTCGTCGCTCGCGTTGGCGGTCGACAACGCACGGTGGTTCGGTCGGTTGCGGACGCTCGGGGCGGAGGCCGAACGGGCCCGGATCGCGCGTGACCTCCACGACCGCACTGCACAGTCGCTCGCGTACATCGGGTTCGAACTCGATCGACTGTCCAACCGCTACAGCGACCCCGCATTGCCCGAACTGCACCGCGTCGTCCGTGAGGTCGTCGTCGAGTTGCGCGAGACGCTCTACCAACTCCGCACCACGGTCACCGAGGACGACGGTCTCGTCCCGCTGGCCGAGCCCTACCTCAAGCGGTGGTCGCAACGCACCGGTGTGGTTGCGACGTTCGAGACGATCTGTCCGGATCGTCGCTTGCCGCGGCAAGTGGAGCAAGAGTTGTGGCGCATCTTCCAAGAAGCGCTCACGAACGTCGAACGGCATGCCGATGCGTCTTCCGTGCACGTGATCTGGGATTGCTCCAACGATCAGGCGCGTCTCGTCGTGCGTGACAACGGCACCGGCATGGACGCGTCACGGCCTACCCCGGAGCGGTACGGTCTCGTCGGCATTCGCGAACGGGCCGACGCGATCGGAGCACGAGTGCGGTTCGACAGCGAACTGGGCGCAGGGACCACCGTGCACATACAACTGGAGGCAACATCGTGACCAGAGTGGTTCTGGCGGACGATCACCAAATGCTGCGACAAGCAGTACGGCGCGCCCTCGAAGAGGCCGGCTTGAACGTGGTCGGTGAGGCGGCCGACGGCAACGAAGCGGTGAACCTTGTGCAGACCCTCATGCCCGACGTCGTGCTCATGGACGTGAGCATGCCGGTCATCGACGGCATCGAGGCGACCCGGCGGATCAGCGCCAACGGTTCTTCGGCGCGCATCCTCGTACTGACGATGCACGACGAGGATGCGCTGCGCGCACGCGCCATCCGCGCCGGTGCCGTCGGATTCCTCACCAAGGACTGCGAACTCCGTGAGGTCGTCGACTCTGTGCGCGCGGTCGCTTCGGGCGAGATGCTGATCTCCCGCGACATTGCCCAGGCGATGCTCGCGCAGTTCCCTGAAGTGCCGGTGGCCGACGAAGTGGTCGACATCACCGGCCCGCTCACCCGCCGGGAGAAGGAAGTGCTCCAATCGGTGGCCGACGGTCGTTCCACCACCGAGATCGGCCGAGAACTCTTCATCAGTGTGAAGACGGTGAAGAACCACCTCGCGTCCATCTACGCCAAGCTCGACGCACGGGATCGCACCCAGGCCGTCATCTCCGGCGTGCGGATGGGCATCGTCCACCTGCGCTGACGGCGCCGCGCCCACAACGCGGGCGTCGGCAATGCCATCCGACCGAATCCCGCGACCTTTGTCCCTTCCGGTACCGCCTCGGTACACCAGCGGACATCGGTCGGCGGGTTCGTCCCGTGCCGAGGCGGACCGCCACCCATGAGGCCGGCAATGCTCCCTGACCAACGGAGCGATTGTCGCTTTCGAGACGCCGGGCATCCTCCAGCTGACGAACGCTGCGGGGGATTAGCACCCAGGCGACACGTCATCTGAACGACGAACCGGCGCCCGCAATCCTGGAGACCAGGACGACGGGCGCCGGAACGACACTCGATATGCACGCCGCGATCGCGGCGCAGTGATCAGGCCTCGGGAGTTTCCTCCGCCGCGGGCGCATCCTCGGCTGGCGCTTCCGCAACTGGCGGAGCCTCGGTCGGAGCGGGCGGAGGAGCCTGGGGCGTCGGAGCCGGTCCGGTTGCCGGCGCATCCTCGACCAACAAACCCTCGATCGGGAGCAACGACGGTTCGTCGTCGGTCTCGCCGCCGATGGAGTGCACGGGCGCCACGATCGTGGGCTCCGGCGGAGCTTCCGGCTTCTCTTCGACCTCGATCTCGGGACCGATGTAGTTGCCGGCCTCGTCGTACATGTGCTCGCCAAACTGCTCCTGGTACTCGGCGGCGACGACGCCACCTTCGGCAGCCTGCTTGATCGACAGCGAGATGCGCCGGCGGTCGAGATCGATGTCGATGATCTTGACCCACAGCTCCTCACCCGGGGTGACGACCTGCTCGGGCGCCTCCACGTGGTGGACCGCC
>JBBQXR010000167.1:0-7217 GCA_038209455.1 Acidimicrobiia bacterium | reverse complement strand
TGGGCGGCATGACCACCTGGGGGTACATCGGCAACACGTGTTGTCGCGATCCGCGAATCAAGGCTGCGATCGTGATGGACGGCTCGCAACCGTCGTACCCCGGCGGGAAGACCGTGCCGAATCGGATGCCACTCCTCATGTACCACGCCGACCACGACTACTCGCTGCCGTTCGCACCGGCACGCACTGCGTACGCCAACGCCGCACCACCCAAGTACTTCGTGACCATCTTCGGGGCGTTCCACGCCGAGCCGTACGAGAACACGCCCAACGTGGCCGACGCGATGGTCTTGGCCTCGAGCACCGACTTCTGGCGTGCGTATCTGTCGGACGATGCCGCGGCCCGCGCGCAGATCGTCCCCGCGGGGACCGTGCCGAACGTCAGCACCGCGGAATACGCACCCGCCAAGTAGTCAGAGGCGGGCCAGCTCCTCCCCCACGACCTCCACCATGTAGCCGAGGTCGTCAGAGCTGAGCGCGTGGTGCGCCGGCAGGCTCAACGCGCGTTCGGTGATGGCATCGGCGTGCGGCAAGCCGTCGTCGGGCACCCGGCACTCGATGCCCGCGTAGGCCGGGTGGCGCAGGATGTTCCCGCTCCACACCATGAAGCTCGAGATCCCGCGGTCGACGAGCGCACCCTGCAACCCGGCACGGTCGACACCGTCCCGCAGCAGGAACGGGTACCGCATCCATGTGGTGTGGGTGTCAGGGACGGTGGCCGGTCGTTCGAGCAGTTCCTCGTGGTCGGCCATCAACTCGTGGAGCCGGTTCCAGTTGTGCTGCCGACGACTGTTGTAGTCGGCCAGCTTCTCGAGCTGCACCAGCGCGTACGCCGCGCCGATCTCGGACGGCTCGAAGTTGTACCCGACCAGTTCGAACTGGAACGTGAGGTCGTAGGGCGTCCCGTCGGCGAGTGGACCGTGGCGATCGGTCTCGCCCTGCCGCGACCCGAACAGGTACGTCTCCGAACGTCGGCCCCAGCGCCGCAACATGAGGCAACGGTCGAGGAGATCGTCGTCGTTCACGCCGACCATGCCACCGTTGCCCGCCGCGGTGATCGCGTGGCCGCGGGCGAAACTCGTGACGCTGATGTCGGCCCGCTCACCCGTGCGGCGGCCGTCCTGCCACGAATCGAGGACGTCGCAGGAGTCCTCGATCACGGCGAGTCCGTGCGCGTCCGCGACCGTCCGCACCGCGTCCCAGTCGGGGCAGTTGCCGACGAGGTTCGGCATGAGGATCGCCCGGGTGCGCGGGCCCACCATCTCCGCGATGCGCGACGCGTCCACCTGGTAGGTGTGCGGATCAACGTCGACGAAGACCGGGACAAGACCGGCCTGGACGATCGGCGCGATGTCCGTTCCGAAAGTGACAGCCGCGGTGACGATCTCGTCGCCCGGCGTCAGACCCAACAACTCGACCGCGAGTTTCAGGGCCGAGGATCCCGAGTTGACCATCACCCCACGTCGTTTCGCGAGGAGCGCGGCCACGGCGGTCTCACACGCCGCGACCTTCGGGCCGATGGTCAGATTCGAGGTGCGGAGGACCTCGACGACGGCCTCGATCTCGCGTTCGTCGTGTACCGCACCGGGATCAGGGAGCCGGCGGACGGGTCGCTCGGACATACGGAACACCTCCACGGAGAAGGCCGAAGTATGGCCGCCAAACACGCACTACGTTGCGCCCCATGCCGACGCCCGCACGTGAATACATCGACATCATCTGGGACAACCGCCGCTGGGCCGACTTCGTCTCGCGACCCGGAGACATCTTCGTCTGCACCCCGCCGAAGTGCGGCACCACCTGGACCCAGACCATCGTCACCGAGTTGCTGTTCCCCTGCGGACCGACCCCGGGTCCGGTCTTCGAGGTCGCACCCTGGATCGACGCGCGGTTCGAACCCATCGACGTCGTCCTCGCCCGCCTGGAGGCGCAGTCCCACCGCCGGCACCTCAAGACCCACACCCCCGCCGACGGCGTCCCGATGTTCGACGACGCGAAATACATCGTCGTCGGTCGTGACGGGCGCGACGCGTGCATGTCGTTCCTCAACCACATGGCGAACCTGCAACCCGAACTCATGCACCGTCTCCTCACCAGCGCGATCGAGGAAGCCCTCCCCCTTCCCGCCGGCGGCCCGCCACCGACCAACGACGTCCACGAGTACTTCGCGTGGTGGATGAACCGGCGATTCTTCTTCGACCATGTAGGCACGTGGTGGGAGCACCGCGACGAGCCCAACGTGCTGTTCGTGCACTTCAACGACCTGAAAGCCGACCTCGACGGTCAGATGCGCCGCATTGCCGGCTTCCTCGACATCCCGGTCGATGAATCGACGTGGCCGACCCAGGTCGAGCGCTGCACGTTCGCGGGGATGAAAGCACGACCCGACGAACTCGCCGACTTCGAGGAGCACTTCATCGGCGGGGCCGACACCTTCCTCTACAAGGGCACGAACGGTCGGTGGCAGGGCGAACTGACCGCAGAAGAACTCGGTCGTTACGACACCCTGGTGGCCGAGGCGTTCACACCCGAGTGTGCGGCGTGGGTCAGCGGGACGACCACGGGCTGATTCAGAGTCCGCCGTCGAACTGGTCGAGCCGTTCGGCGAAGCGGGCGGGGTCGACGAGGTGCGGGTAGTGACCGGTGTCGGGCCACACCTCGACGCGCGCGTTGGCGACGAGACCGAGCAGCCACTCGACGTACGGCACGCCCGGGTCGCTGCCGTGGATCGCCAGGTACGGCACGTGGATGCCGGACAACATCTCGCTCGCGAGCACATCGAGTTCGGGAATGGTGTGGTCGAACACCTCCGCCCACATGCCGAGCACCACTGCCTGCTCCGGACTCGCGAGCGCGTCGAGGCGCGCCCGCTCGTCCGCCGGCAACGGTCCGTCGAGAACACCGAACACGATTGCGATCGCCTCCCGGAACGACGCGTCGTCACCCTCGAGCATCGGCCGTAGCGGACCGAGGGCCTCCTTGAATCCGCCGAGCGCCAGTGCCTGGTCGACGTTCACGATGCCGCGCGCCGGATGACCGGCCCCGCCGTACGCACTCACGACCACGCCCCCCATCGAGTGACCCACCATCAACGGCTCGTCGAGTTCGAGCGCACCGACCACCGCGGCCAGGTCCGACGCGAGCGTCGCCGTGTCGTACGGGGCCTGCCGTGCGGATTCGCCGTGCCCACGGAGATCGACCGCGGTCACGTGCCACTGCACGTCGAGCCCCGCTCGCACGGGGTCCCAGGCCCGTCGCGATTCGGTGATGCCGTGCACCAGCACGAGGTCCCTTCCGGTCCCACCTTGCTCGTACGCCAGGGTCGTACCGTCGTCGGTCGTCACGGTGTCCATGGGCGCGCAGCGTAGGAGTTGGCGACGACGGTCCCGGCCCGGAGCAGTACGATGCCGGTTTCGTCGGGGAGGCGTTATGCGGAGATTGTCAATCATGGCCGCGCTCGTGGTGTTGGCGGTGGCCACCGCCTGCACTCCGTTGCGGACCCACGTGACCGTGCTCGCGAGCGACACGTTCGGCGGTCGTGACAACGCCACCCAGGGCTCGATCGATTCCCAGAACTACATCATCAGCCAGCTGAAGAACTACGGCGCCACGGGGCTCAACACCGCCGCCACCGGCGACGACACCTTCCGCCAGCCCTTCACCTCGGGAACCAACATCGTCGGCGTGATCAAGGGCAGCGAACTCCCGAACGAGTACGTGATCGTCGGCGGTCACTACGACCATCTCGGCTCGACGTGCCGGGGCTCCGGCGCGACCGACTCGATCTGCAACGGAGCCACCGATAACGCGGCCGGCGCGGCCGCGACCATCGAGGTCGGCCACGCAATCGCGAATCTGCCCGGTGGTCCCCGCCGGTCGGTCGTCATCGCGTTGTGGGACCGCGAAGAGGACGGTCTGCTCGGCTCGGCGTACTACGTGCAGCACCCGCTCGTACCGATCGCCCAGACCATCGCCTACGTGAACTTCGACATCCAGGGTGCGAACCTCCTGCCGAGTCTGCGGACGTCGAGTTTCGCGGTCGGCGCGGAGACCGGCGGCGCCCGTCTGCGCGACGCGGTGAAGACCGCGGTCGGCTCGACGCTCCAGACCCACCTCGTGAGTTCGATCTTCGGTCAGGGCAGGAGCGACTACGTGAACTTCACCGGCGTCGGAGTGCCCAACGTGTTCTTCAGCGACTCGACCGGGCCCTGCTACCACACGGTCGACGACGAAGTCGCGGTGGTCGACTTCGGCAAGCTTGCCAAGCAGACGGACATCGCGACCAAGGTCACCGAAGATCTGGTCGCCGGGGCCGCACCCACGTTCGTCGCCAACCCGCCGCTCGCCACCTACGCCGATGCCGTCGAACTGCAATCCGTGGTGACGCAGTCCCTCCCGGACAAGGGTCGGTTCACGCCGACCCAGCAGACCCAACTCCAGCAGTTCGTCGACGATCTCAACGGTGTGGTCAACCGCGGTGAGGCCAACTTCAACTCGACCGACGTCTCGACGTTGCTCGCGGGTGCGTCGAACGCCGTGAGCATCCTCACCACCGGCATCTGCGACGGCTTCCTCGCCCCCTGACCTCCGAGCGCAAGCGAACGTGCGTCGCAAACCCGCGACTATCGCGGGTTTGCGACGCAAGTTCGGGTCATCAGGGCGCGGGAGTCAAGAGAGCGCGGACCAGCTCGCGGAGTTCGGGCTCGACCTTGTCGGGGGCGCCGGCGTCGAACGGAGGCTGCGGGTCGTATTCGATCGCGAGTTGGGTGGCGCGGGCCATGTCGTCGCCGAAGATGCGCGCCACGAGGGTGAGTCCCATGTCGATGCCCGCCGAGACACCGGCCGCGGTGATGACCTTGCCGCGCTCGACGACACGGGTGCCGGTCGGACGCGCTCCCAGTGCGGCGAGGAGATCCATCGCCGCCCAGTGACCGGTGGCGTCAACACCGTCGAGCACGCCGGCCGCCGCGAGGAACAGCGAACCGGTACACACGCTCGTGGTCCAGGTGGTCGTCGGGTGCACGGCACGGATCCATCGCACGGTGGGGTCGGCGTCGGTCGGGTCCATGCGCATCCCGCCGGGCACGACGATCACGTCGGGCGCGGTCACGTCGGCGAACGAACGGGTGGCCACGAGCGCGAGTCGCCCGGTGTGATCGAGCACCGGTCCGGCTGCCTCGGCCACGAAGCACGCGTCGACCCCGGGGACGTCGACGAGTGTCTGGAACGGGCCGACGATGTCGAGCGCGGTGAACTGTGGGTACAGGGCGAACGCAATCTGCATGCCGACATCGTGACGGTCGCCCGCCCCGGCGGCAAGGACGCGGGCCCCACGGTCTCGGCCAACGTCACTGTCTCCACCGGCGTCCGCGGTGATACAAGAGGGCATGCGCTTCGGACTCGACATTGCCCAGCAACGGATGACCTGGAACGAGAACGCGGATCGCGCCCGCTTTGCGGACGCACTCGGGTTCGACGGGATCTGGGGCTTCGACCACTTCCAGCCGATGTACGGCGAAGGCCCGGGTGAGTGCTTCGAGGCCATGACCACCCTGGCGGCGTGGAGTGGGATCACCACGAACGTGCGGCTCGGTGTGCTGGTGACGGGCATGACCTATCGCCACCCTTCGGTGTTCGCGGCGGAGGCGATGACCATCGACCACGCGTCGGGCGGTCGACTCGAACTCTCGTACGGCGCGGCCTGGTTCGAGGAGGAGCACGTCGCGCTCGGCATCCCGTTCCCGGAACTCAAGCGGCGCGTCGACGCGTTCGAGGAGGCGGTCCAGATCGTGCGGGGCCTGCTCACCACCGACGGGTTCACCTTCGAGGGCGAGCACTTCCAGACCCACGACGCCACGATCCTTCCGCGCGCAGTCCAGTCGCCGCATCCCCCCATCTGGATCGGCGCGTCGGGTGAGGTGCGCATGATGCCGATCGCGGCGCGCTACGCGGATGTGTGGCACTGCTTCGGCCCACCGAGCGTCCTCACCGGGAAGTCGGAGCGGATCAGCGCGCACGCCGAGGCGGCCGGCCGCGACCCCGCCACGATCGTGCGAGCCGCATCCCTTTCGCTCGAGAACGACCTCGATACCATCGCCCGGCACATCGAGAAGTGGACCGAAGCAGGGTTCGGCTACCTCGTCTGCGGCTGGCCCGCCGGCGGGAAGGAGCAGGTCGAAGTGTTCGCCGAGCGATTCCTCCAGGCATGACGTGACCGCTCCGGCGCTCCCGACACCGCTCCCGCCCGCACCACCGAAGCTGTCAATGTCCGTTCTTCAACGGCGGTGACCCCAGTGGCGCGTACGACGCGCGCCCGCGTGATCACCGCGTTGCACCCGGAGCGACTCACCCCAGGACGCGGAGCTGACGGGTGGCTTCGGCCGCGGCGGCCCGGGCGGCGCGAGTGGCGTCCCGACCGAGCCGGAGGAGCTGTGGGATGCGGCCGGGATGGGTGGCCATGAACTTCATGGCCGCGCCGAGGTTCGGGGAACCGTCGGCGTTCGCCAGCCCGAGCACGGACGCATCGGGGTGGTCGGTCACCAGGTCGCTGACGACCCGGACCGCGGACCACGCGAACCCGCGAGCGGCGCAGACCGCGGCCACGGCCGAGGTCTCCATGTCGACCGCGAGCACGCCCCGGGCGACGAGTTGCGCCACCAGATCAGGATCGATGACGAACTCGTCCGACGACGAGATCTCGCCCGCCGCCGTGGTCAGGGGCGACGACCGGTAGGACGCGTCGGTGACGCGATCGGTCACGACCTCGGGGCACACCAACGCACCCACGGGCGTCGGCCCCAGGCCACCGGCGATGCCGACGACCATCACATGATCCACCCTCGCCGCGTCGAGCAGGCGCGTCGCCGCCGCGGTGGCGAGGGCCAGGCCCATGCCCGTCTTCGCCGCGACCACCTCGACATTGCCCACCCGGCCGACGTGCGCGCCGTCGGCATCCTTCGTGAGCCCCATCGCCTTGACCACCGGGCCGAACTCACTGGGCATGGGTGCGAGGATTCCGATACGGGCCGGACTGGTCGCCATCGACCCAGCTTGCCGGATCCACCGCGAGCGCGCGTGGCGGACCGTCCGTTTGGCCGCGGACCGGCCCAGACGCGAGCATGGGCCGATGCCCTCCCGCGACTCCACCAACCCATCGCGCCGCCGCTTTCGACGCACTGGGTCAGTGCAAGCTCCTCCCGGAACTGACCGCCGGCCCG
>JBBQXR010000166.1:0-7262 GCA_038209455.1 Acidimicrobiia bacterium | reverse complement strand
GAGGCGGTGCGCGAGCGGGCGAAGGCCGAGAAGGTCGCCGACCCGGAGCGCGTGATCGAGTTGCTGCGTGAGGAGCTGGTCACGCGGTTGGCCGACGCCGACCGCGAGCTACGTCACGGCGACGCGAAGCCGAGCGTGTGGATGTTCGTGGGCGTGAACGGCGTGGGGAACACCACGAGCATCGCCAAGCTCGCGCAGCGGGAGAACGACGCAGGGCGACGCGTGGTCCTCGCGGCGGCCGACACGTTCCGCGCCGCGGCGGCGGAGCAACTGGCGACCTGGGCCGACCGCACCGGCACGGAGATCGTGCGCGGCCAGGAGGGTGCCGACCCCGGTTCGGTGGTGTTCGACGCGATGGCCGCGGCCACGACGCGGGGTGCCGATCTGGTGCTCGTCGACACCGCGGGCCGGCTGCACACCAAGGTCAACCTGATGGAGGAGCTGAAGAAGCTCCGCCGCATCGTCGAGCGCACCGACGGCGCCCTGTGCGAGGTGCTGCTCGTGATCGACGCGTCGACGGGCCAGAACGGGCTCACCCAGGCGCGCCAGTTCGCGGAGGCGGTGGACGTCACCGGCGTGGTCCTCACGAAGCTCGACGGCACCGCGAAGGGCGGCATCGTCCTCGCGATCCAGTCGGAGTTGGGGATCCCGGTGAAGGTGGTGGGGATCGGCGAGACCGCCGACGATCTCGTGCCGTTCGACCCCGAAGAGTTCGTCGCCGCGCTCTTCTAGACCCGCGCGTGGTGCTCGGCTTCGCCCGGCCGAGCCGTATGCTCGGCCCAGATGTTCGACGCCCTCTCCGATCGTTTCGACGGCATCTTCTCCAAGCTGCGCAGCCGCGGGAAGCTGACCGAAGCCGACATCGACGCCGTCGCGCGCGAGATCCGGCTCGCGCTGCTCGAGGCCGACGTCAACGTGCGCGTCGTCAAGGCGCTCATCGCCCGGCTGAAGGAACGCGCCAACGGCGCCGAGGTGCAACAGAGCCTCACGCCCGCACAGCAGGTCATCAAGATCGTCCACGAGGAGCTCATCACCACCCTCGGCGGGACGAGCGGCACGCGCACCATCAGCTCGAAGCCGCCGACCATCGTGATGATGTGCGGCCTGCAGGGTGCGGGCAAGACGACCGCCGCCGCCAAGCTCGCCCGTCAGCTCAAGAGTCAGGGCCTCCAGCCGCTGCTCGTCGCCGCCGACCTCCAACGCCCGGCCGCGGTCGAGCAGTTGCGGGTGCTCGGTAGCCGGGTGGACGTGCCGGTATGGGCCGCGGCCGACGATGCGCCCCAGGATGCCGTCGAGGTCGCGCGCACATCGCTGGAGGAGGCCGCGCGCCTCGGACGCAACGTGGTCATCGTCGACACCGCCGGCCGGTTGCAGATCGACACCGAGCTCATGCTCGAGCTGCGCCAGGTGCGTGACGCCGTGAACCCGACGAACACGCTGCTCGTCGTCGACGCGATGACCGGTCAGGAAGCGGTGAACGTCGCGACCGCGTTCGACGACGCCGTCGGTCTCGACGGTGTGGTGCTCACGAAGATCGACGGTGACGCACGCGGCGGCGCGGCGCTCTCGGTGAAGGAAGTGGTCGGCAAGCCGATCCTCTTCGTCGGTACCGGCGAGAAGCTCGAGGACTTCGAGCCGTTCCACCCGGACCGCATGGCGAGCCGGATCCTCGGCATGGGCGACGTACTCACGCTCATCGAGAAGGCGGAGGCGACGTTCGACGCCGACGTCGCGGAGCGGGCGCAGGAGTCTCTGAGCAAGGGCCAGTTCACGCTCGAGGACTTCCTCGAGCAGATGCGCCAGGTGCGCAAGATGGGCCCGATCGGCAACCTCATGAAGATGCTGCCGGGCATGCCCAAGGAGCTCAAGAACACCGAACTCGACGAAGGCGAGATCGACCGGGTCGAGGCGATCATCTGCTCGATGACTCCGGCGGAGCGTCGAGACCCCACGTTGATCAACGGTTCCCGACGGATCCGGATCGCACAGGGGAGTGGCACTTCCACGTCCGAAGTCAACGCCCTGCTCAAACAGTTCAAGCAGGTGCAGCAGATGATGAAGGCGCTCACCGGCGGTGGCAAGCGGCCCAAGCTGCGCGGCCTCTCGGGCATGGACCTGAGCCAGCTCCAACAGGGCTGAGTCCGGGCCGATTCGTCCCTCCGGCCCCGGAGCGGCATGGTCGGAGCCCCAACCACTAGCCTGGCGCCCTCGCGCCGCCTGACGGCGGCGTCCCTTCGGAGAGGAAATCCCCGCACGTGTCCGTAAAAATTCGTCTCATGCGCGTCGGCAAGAAGAAGCAACCGAGCTACCGCGTCGTCGTTGCCGACGAGCGCAGCCCGCGCGATGGCCGCTACATCGAGATCATCGGTCACTACCAGCCGCGCCAGGAGCCGTCGGGCTTCACCATCGATGACGCCAAGGTCCTCGACTGGCTGGGCAAGGGTGCCCAGCCGAGTGAGCAGGTGCACCGTCTCCTCGTGAACGCCGGCATCTGGGAGCAGTACGAGTCCGGTCGCACGAAGCAGTCGACGGCCGCCAAGGTCGCCGCCCGCCGCGCCAAGGGCCAGGCCGCACAGCGTGAGGTCGAGGCCAAGGCGAAGGCCACTGCCGACGCCAAGGCCGCCGCGGACGCCAAGGCCGCCGCTGAGAAGGACGCGGCCGACGCCAAGGCCGCCTCGGAAGCCGCAGCTGCTGAAGCCGCCGAAGCGAAGGCCGCGGCCGACGCCGCACCGGCCGAAGATGCGCCCTCCGAGGACGCCGCAACCGAGGGCGACGCATGAGTGACGACCACGACGACCACGACGACTACGAGGACGAAGTCGGTGCCGAGGGCAACCTCATCATCGGTGGCCGGGCCAAGGCCGTCGTCGAGCACGTCACCCGCGCCATCGCCGAAGAGCCCGACGCGATCGACGTCGACGTCATCGAGCGGCGCGGCGAGGTTTCGCTGCTCGTCCACGCAGACAAGAGCGACATGGGTCGACTGATCGGCAAGCGGGGCCGGGTCGTGCAGGCGCTCCGTCAGGTGACGCGGGCGGCGGGTGCCGCCGAAGGCATCCGCGCGTCGGTCGACATCGTCGAATAGGCACGTCATGACCGAGGCCGGTCGCCTCGAAGTCGGTCGGATCGGTCGCGCCCACGGATTGCGGGGCGAGATCGCGGTCGCCCTCACCTCCGAACGCGTGGAGCGCCTCGCGCCAGGTGCTTCCGTCTGGGCCGACGATCGTGAACTCGTGGTCGTTAAGGCCCGTCCTCACCAGCACCGGTGGCTGGTCTGTTTCGACGGGGTGGGCGACCGCACGGCCGCCGAAGCGCTCCAAGGCGTCGTCCTCACCGCCGACGCGTTGCCGACCGACGAGGACGAGTTCTGGGTGCACGAGCTGATCGGCGCGGCGGTGCAGGGGCCCGACGGCGCCGCACTCGGCACGGTGGTCGCGGTGGAGGCCAATCCCGCGAGTGACCTGCTCGTCCTCGACGGTGATCGCCTCGTCCCCCTGGTCTTCGTGGTGCGCCACGAGCCCGGCCTCGTGGTAATCGATCCGCCCGAGGGACTCTGGGAGTAGGCGTGCGCATCGACGTGTTCACGATCTTCCCCGAGTACCTCCAAGCGCCACTCGGCGTGTCGCTCATCGGACGGGCGCGCGAGGAGCAGGCACTCGATCTCCGGCTCCACGATCCACGCGACCACACCGCCGACAAGCATCGGACCGTCGACGACTCACCGTTCGGCGGCGGTCCCGGCATGGTGATGACCCCGGAACCGCTGTTCGCCGCGGTCGAGGCAGTCGAACCGCCGCGACCGCTCTTCCTGCTCACGGCCGGGGGACGGCGATTCGACCAGGCCCTGGCGCGCGAGCTCGCGACCCTTCCGGGCTTCTCACTGGTCTGCGGTCGCTACGAGGGCGTCGACCAGCGGGTGGCCGACCACCTGTGTGATGGCGAACTCTCGATCGGCGACGTCGTCCTTGCCGGCGGTGAAGTTGCGGCGCTCGTGGTCATCGAGGCGGTCACCCGGCTGGTGCCCGGGGTCATGGGGAATGACGCGTCGGCAGTGGAGGAGTCGTTCTCGGAGTCGCTCCTCGAATATCCGCAGTACACGCGGCCGGCGGAGTTCCGTGGTTGGTCGGTCCCCGAGGTCCTGCGGTCGGGCGATCACCAGCGGGTAACCCGCTGGCGGCGGGCCATGGCACTGCGCCGGACGCTCACCCGACGGCCCGACCTGATCCCCGGTGGCCCGGAGTCGCTCCAGCCCGCCGATCGGGCCGTTCTCGACGAGTTCTCCGATCCGGAACTCCCGGACTAGCATCACCGCTTCCGCAGATCTGCCCGAAGGACTGACCGCGCCATGAAATCCACCGACCTGGTCGACCGCGCCTCCCTGCGCGACGACATCCCCGCATTCGGCCCCGGCGACACCGTCAAGGTGCACGTCCGCGTCGTCGAAGGCAACCGGCAGCGGGTCCAGGTGTTCCAGGGCGTGGTGATCGGTCGCAAGGGCGACGGGCTCCGCGAGACCTTCAAGGTTCGCAAGGTCAGCTTCGGCGTCGGTGTGGAGCGCACGTTCCCGGTCCACTCGCCGATCGTGGCCCAGATCGAGGTCGCCACTCGTGGTGACGTACGGCGGGCGAAGCTGTATTACCTGCGGGACCGCATCGGCAAGGCCGCGAAGATCAAAGAGAAGCGCACCTGAGCGCGTTCCCCTCGGATCTACACTTGCCCCGATGAGCGGCGAAGACCTCGAGCGGTACGAAACCGAGATCGAGCTGGCGCTCTACCGCGAATATCGGGACGTCCTCCCGATGTTCTCCTACGTGGTGGAGACCGAGCGGCGCTTCTACCTCACCAACTCGGTGACGATGCAGGCCCGGGCCGAGAACGGCAGCGTGTACTTCGAACTCGAACTCGCAGACGCGTGGGTCTGGGACATGTATCGGCCGGCGCGCTTCGTCGCCACCGTGCGGGTCGTGACCTTCAAGGACGTCAACATCGAGGAGCTCGCAGGCAAGGATCTGTGAACCGGCGCGCGCTCGGCGCACGCGGGGAGGTCCTGGCCGGAGAGTGGTACACCGCCCACGGGTACGCGGTGCTCGATCGCAACTGGCGGACGCGGTACGGCGAGATCGACCTCGTGCTCGAGCGGAACCACGTGATCGTGTTCTGTGAGGTGAAGACCCGTACGACCGATGCGTTCGGGATCGGCGCGGAGGCCGTCACGCGCGACAAGCAGCAGCGCATCCGCCGGTTGGCCGGGCAATGGCTCGACGCCCACGACCGCAGCCACCGGGGGTTGCGCTTCGACGTCGTGTCGATCCTGGCGCCCCGCGACGGTGCGCCGACGATCGACGTCTACGAATCGGCGTTCTGAACTCGCGTTCCGACCCTCGCGTTGTGACCCCGGCGTGCTGAAGGGCGGCCGGCGATTGCTACCGGCGCTTCTCTTCCCGGTGCCAGCACCCGGTGTGCCAGTGGCGCCGGTCTTCGGGCGCGGCGACCGGGATCACGACCTTGTGGCCCTCACCGGGTCGGATCTCGTGGTCGCAACCCGGGCATCGGTAGGCCTTCACCGCTTCGTACGGCTGCATGTGACGGACCGATACCGGTTCGGAGGTCATCCGAACAGTGCCCAGAGCACGAGCACGAGCGCGAGACCGACACCGGCGATCACGAAGAACACGTCACCGCGGTGGGCGACCCGGCGGCGGCGCGGATCCATTCCCATGGCGGGCACCGTAGGCGCGCCGACGCGCCGGTTCCGGGCCGGGCGAGCGGCCCCGGGAACTACCGGGACTGCGGTGAAGGTTCGCGGCGGATGCTGTTGGCGCGCGCGGCCCGAGCGGTCCGCGCCCGCTCCCAGTCGGGTTCCTCGGTGCGGCGGACGAGCGAGTTGTGCGCTTCCCACCGCGCCCCGCACGACGTGCAGGTGAGCAGGTACGACCCGCCCGAATACGCGTCGATGTCGAGGGGCGTGCCGTCGTAGGGACACCGTTGGAGTCTCACCCTGGAGATATCGACCGGACCGATCCAGGACTTGACTCGGGCGAAACCCGGCATTTCGGCTCGTCGCCTGCTGAGGCCGGGTCACATCGGCCAGAGCAGACCGTTGGCCCGCCGGATCAGTCCGGCGCGAACGAGTCCGGCGACCGCCATGGCGGTGGTTCCGGGGCTGAGACACGAGCGCGCGGTGATCTCGTCGACGGTCGCGGCCTCCCCGCCGAGGGCGGTCATCACCGCGTGCTCGTCGAAGGTTCCCGGGACCGCCACTGCGGTCGCCGGAACCCGACGATCGCCCGGCGTGAGCCCCAGGACGCCGAGGACATCGTCGGGATCGAGGACCAGATGGGCGACATCACGCAGCAACTCGTTGGACCCGCGCGCCGAAGGGTTGCGTCGCGATCCGGGATACGCGCACACGTCCCGGCCGTATTCGACCGCGCGCTGAGCGGTGATGCGGGCCCCGCCGGTCTGCGTGGCCTCGACCACGACGACCACATCGGAGATGCCGGCGATGATGCGATTGCGTTGGGGGAATCGCATCTGGTGGGGGCCGGTGCCGTACCGGTACTCGCTGATGAGCAGGCCGGAGTCCCGCACTCGCCGGTGCAGCAGTTCGTGACGGCGCGGGTACGCGACGTCGAGCCCGGTCCCGAGCACTCCGATCGCAGTGCCGTGCGCGTCGAGTGCGCCCTGGTGCGCGGCGGCGTCGATGCCGATGGCCAGTCCGCTCACCACGGTGACTCCGGCGCGCGCGAGGACACCGCCCAACTCGTACGCGTCGGCCAGGCCGTGCGGCGTGGCGGCACGCGTACCGACCACCGCAACCCGGGGCCGCTCGAGCGCATCGGGCCGCGCGCCCTCCGCGAGCAACACGGTCGGGCGGTGTTCGATGTCGTCCTGGATCGGGAACGCCTCGGTGCCCGAGACGAGTACGTGCGTACCGCGTTCGGTGAGCACGGATTCTGCGGCGTCGAGGTCGAGGCGCGACCGCCAGTGGCGGACCAGACCCGGCGCGTCCCGCACTGTGTCGGCCAGGACATCCGCGGCGACCTCGGATCGGATCGCGAGGGCGATTGTCAGCGGGTCGGGCCAGACCGCCCATAGCGTGGCCAACCGCTCCGGTCGCATCTTGGGTAATGCGACCAGCGCCACGGCCGCGATGTGGCGCTCGTCGATGGTGACCGGATCCATCGGCGCAGTGTCGGGAGACGGGTTCACGGAACCTCCTGGCGGAGTGAGGCGGCCAGCACGACGTGCTCGCCTTCGAC
>JBBQXR010000165.1:0-7264 GCA_038209455.1 Acidimicrobiia bacterium | reverse complement strand
ATCGAGGCACTCGGGGATCGCACGATCGCCGGGTAGTGTTGAGGCCCACGAAAGGATGCAAACCGTGGCCGATGGAATCGTAACTCTCACCGACGCAACGTTCGACGAAGGGGTCGGGGGTTCTGACGCTCCCGTGCTCGTCGACTTCTGGGCCGAGTGGTGCGGGCCGTGCAAGATGATCGCGCCGGTACTCGAGGACATCGCCAAAGAGCACCCGGGTCGTATCCAGATCGCGAAGCTCAATGTCGACGACAACCCGAACATCGCGCGCCGCTACGACGTGATGAGCATCCCCACGCTGCTCCTCTTCGCCGACGGCGAGGTCAAGAAGCGTCTCGTCGGCGCCAAGGGCAAGGCGCAACTTCTCGAGGAGCTCTCCGAGTTCATCGGTTGAACCTGTACGCCGGCGACGCGATGTTCGCGTCGTCCCTCCTGCGCGCGGGTGATCGCGGTGACGCGGTCCGTGATCTCCAAGAACGCCTCACGCAGTGTGGTTTTCCGGCCACAATCGACGGGGTCTTCGGCGACGAGACGCTCGGGGTGATTCGCGAGTTCCAGACGCGGCGCGGTCTACGGATCGACGGTATCTGCGGGGTCGAGACTTGGGGCGCGTTGATCGAGAGCGGCTACGCCATCGGCGACCGGCTGCTCTACCTGCGAGCACCCATGTTGCGCGGCGACGACGTGACGGAGCTGCAGCGTCGGCTCAACGCGCTGGGATTCGACTGCGGGCGCGAAGACGGAATTCTCGGTCCGGAAACCGAGACCGCGCTGAAGCGGTTCCAACGCGAACGCGGTCTCGAGCCCGACGGTGTGTGCGGTCCGGCGACGATCGTCGCGCTCGTGAGCGTGGGCACGCTCGCGGCCGGATCCGTCGCCGCGGTACGCGAACGCGACGCGCTGCGCCGCCAGGTCCGCCGGCTGCGCGGTCGCCGACTCTTCCTGGTGGTCGAGCCCGGGCTCGGCGCGCTGGGCGCGGCGACACGCCGCCGTCTCGTCGAGGAGGGCGCGACCGTCGCCTTCGACGCGTCGGGCGAGGACCACGCAGTGCTGGCCGCGCAGGCCAATGCGTTCGCGGCCGACCTCTGCATCGCGGTGGTCACCGGCGCGGAGCCGGGCGCGCGTTGCGCCTACTTTGCCAACCAAACGTTCCGCAGCGAGGGCGGCCTTTGCGTCGCGCACGGCATCACACAGCTGCTGCGTTCGGTGCTGCCGGAGGTCGACGACCCGACCGGACGGACCTACCGGCTCCTACGCGAGACGCGCATGGCTGCGGTCGTATGCGAACTCCTGTCACGCGACGAACCATCGGGGGCGACGGCACTCAGCGCGCTCGGCCCGGAACTGGCCAACGCCTTGGCGGTTGGCATTCGTCGCGGGATCGAGCAACCGATCGACAGCACAACGCACTGAGCCGCGCGACTGCAGCCGGTCAAGTGGCGGTGGCGCGCCGGCCTTCCGTGATCACGCGATAGATGCGTTCGAGGTCTTCGAGCGTGGCGAACTCGACCTCGACCTTGCCGCGCTTCGGACCCATCGTGATGCTGACCCTGGTCTCGAGGTAGTCACCGAGCAGCTCCTCGAGCTCGAGCAAACCCGGGGGCCGGAGTGTCGTCGAGCGTGGGGTCGGCGCCTTCGGCCGCGCGTCTTCGCGGGACCGGATCGCTTCCTCGACCTCGCGGACCGAAAGTTCCTCCGCCACTGCGCGCTTGGCCAGCTGCTCCTGGAACGCGCGGTCGGGGGTCCCGAGCAGTGCGCGGGCGTGGCCCATTCGCAGCGAGCGCTCCTTCAGGTGGCGCTGGATCGAAGGCGGCAGCTGCAGAAGTCTCAACGTGTTCGTGATCGTCGTTCGGCTCTTTCCCACCCGCGTCGCGACATCGTCGTGGGTGAGCGAGAAGTCTTCGATGAGCTGCTGGTAGGCCGCGGCCTCTTCGAGCGGGTTGAGCTCTTCGCGCTGGACGTTCTCGACAATCGCCTGCTGCAGCATCGACGCGTCGTCCGCGGTGCGGACGATCGCGGGGATCGTCTGGAGACCAATACGACGAGCCGCGCGCCACCGGCGCTCGCCCGCGATCAGCTCGAAGCCGTCGCCGCCGGGTCGAACCAGGACGGGTTGGAGCACCCCGACCTCGCGGATCGACTCCGCCAGGGCCGCCAGCGACTCCTCGTCGAAGTGCTCGCGCGGCTGCTGGGGGTTCGGGCGAATGGACGACAGTGGGATGTCCTGAAGCCCGACCTCGTCGTTCGAAACGACCCCGGTGGGTATCAGCGCACCGAGACCTCTACCCAGTCCTCCGGGTCGTGCCACGGCTCACCTCCTTCGCCAACTCTCGATACGCAACGGCTCCGCGAGACGTCGCATCGAACACGATGATGGGCTCACCGAACGATGGGGCCTCCGAGATCCGGACTGTCCTCGGCACCACGGTCCGGTAGACCTTCGAGCCGAAGTGCTCCCGCACCTCCCGCTCGACCTGCACCGCGAGCCGGGTGCGCGCGTCGTACATCGTGAGCACGATGCCGCGCACGTCGAGCTCGGGGTTGAGGTTCGACTTCACCAGGGCCACGTTCCGGAGGAGCTGGCCGAGACCTTCGAGCGCGTAGTACTCGCACTGGATCGGGACCAACACGTCGTCGGACGCCGCCAGACCATTGACCGTCAACAGGCCGAGCGACGGTGGGCAGTCGATGAGGGTGAAGTCGTAGTCGCCGCCGCCGTTGTGCAGCGCACGCTTCAGCTTGAGCTCCCGCGAGAACGCGGGCACGAGCTCGATCTCGGCGCCGGCCAGATCGATCGTGGCCGGGCAGACGAAGAGGTTCTTCACGCTGGTCGGCTCGACACAATCGTCGAGCGGCGTGTCGTTCATGATGACGTCGTAGATCGAACCCTCGACATTGCGGTGGCTGATGCCGAGCCCGGTGGTCGCGTTCCCTTGAGGGTCAAGGTCGATCACCAGGACTCGATAGCCCATCTCCGCGAGCGCGGCACCCAAGTTCACGGCGGTGGTCGTCTTGCCGACGCCACCCTTTTGATTGGCGATGGAGATGATGCGGGGAAGTCGCATCGAGTCGTCGAATACGGCCTCGGGCTCCTCGGCCGGGGCATCCGCCACCGGTTGCTCCGACTCGCCGCTCGCGACCGCGGGAGCATCGACTGTGGCCGCGGGTGCGCTCTCGATCGCCGGGGGCGCCGGAGGGGCAGTCACCGGGGGTGCTTCACTTGTGGGGCGTTCCGGAGCCGGCGCGTCGACCGGGGTCGGTGAGGACTCCTCGAGCGCGACCGGGGCCGCGGGATCGGGGGCGGCGGGAGACTCGACGTTCGACACCTGTGCCTCCGACTCGTTGGGGGGCGTCTCGCCGGGATTGGGGTTCGGAGTCCCCGGCAGACGAAACCAGCGCCGCTTCGCACCGCGTTCCGGCTCTTGCGTTGCCATCTGTGCCAACCTCCGACACGCCCGGGCTACCCGCATCAGGCCGGGCGATCGGGCGCCGAGCTGGCGCGACCGGTGCTTCCTGTGCTTGGTGGCCGGGCGGAATGGTACTACGCAGGATTGATCGGGAGTAGAGCGAATGACGCATTCTCCCGATCGCCGCGGCATTTCTTCGGCCGGATCACATGTTCCACGTGGAACGTCGACCCGAGACGGTCCTGGGGGCCGTGGTGGCGGACGCCGGATGACGACTCGATCAAGGGGTCGCTACGCATACTTCTGTGGCGGCCCACCGTGCCCAAACCTTGCGAGCAGAGCCCCCCACTGGAGCGATGTTCCACGTGGAACCTTCTGCACCCGCCGACGCGGGGCAGTTACCAGCGTGGCCGCTTGCCCGGGCGTCCGACCGGGCGGGGGATATCGGCCGCCGCCGGGCGAGCCTTGCGGGTCCCGGCGTAGTGCGCTCCCCGCACCACCATCTCGACGATCGGATCGAACCCGAGGGCCTCGAGTGCTGCCGGGGGCCACCGGTCGATCGCCGGCTCCGGCGGCTCACTCACGACGAGGGGAGCGCCGACCGCCAGGAACCCGCACGCAATCTCCGCGGTGACCGCGGGCCGAGCGAAGCTCCGCGCGGTCACGAGATCGAAACTCTCCCGGAGGTCGGCCTCGTGCGCCCGGCTCTCGGCGCGTCCGGCGATCACCTCGACCCGGTCGGAGATCCCGAGCTCGTCCGCCCACTCCTCGAGCGCCTGGCAGCGTCGAGTTGCCGACTCGATGAACACCGCATGGCTGTCGGGCCACAGCGCCGCCAGGACGAGGCCGGGCACCCCGCCGCCGGTACCGAGATCGGCGAACCGCGGTGGGGGGGCAGGGAGGAACGACAGCGCGGCATCGACAAAACCCAACGCGTGCGTCAGGTGGTTCGCCGGATCTCCCGGACCGAGAAACCCCGCCGCTTGCGCACGGGTCAGGATGTTGAGGAGAACCTCGCGGTCGTCCACGCGATCAGGGCCTTCAGCCCGGACTGATCACCACTCGACGCCGGGGCTCCTCGCCTTCCGAACTGGTCGAGACCCCCTCGATGTCCGCCACGGTGTCGTGCACCACCTTGCGGTCCGGCGCGCTCATGGGCTCCAACGCGCGCTCGAGGTCCGCGTCTCGAACCTCGGCCGCAACCTGGCGGGCAAACGCTGCCAACGCTTCGCGCCGCCGCTCGCGATAGCCGCCCACATCCACCCGGAGCCGGGCGCTGCGCCCGCTCAGCCCATGCTGCACGACCGCGCGCACGAGTTCCTCGATGGCCTGGAGTGTCGAGCCGCGCGGCCCGACCAGAAGGCCGAGACCCTCACCCTCGACCGCCACCAGCACGGTGTCATCGTCGACCCTCGAGGTCACCGTGCCCGTGAGTCCCATCGCTCCGACCAGCTCGCGCGTGAAGGCGGCCGCCCGGTCGGCCTGGCCCTCGACGTCGACGTCATCCGCGTCTGTGTCCACGTTCACGTTTGCCTCCGGTCGGTCATCATTTCCCCGCGCTCGGGGTTGTTCGTTGGGAGTCCCGGCCGCGGCCGCACCTGTGCCCGCGGCACCACCGCCACCGCCACCGCCACGGCCCCCGCGCCGCCGGCGCGATCGCGACGATGCCGACGGCTGCGCCGCGTCGGGGCGCTCCGGGGTGTCCGCGTCTTCACCCGCCGGTGCTGCCGGCCGGGATGCGCCGCCACCGCTGCGCCCAGCCGAACCGTCACCACCACGAGGTTTGCGACCGCCGCCACTGGGTCGGCGTTCGCTCGTCCGGCGGCGCCGGCGGTCGGCGGGCTTCTCACGCGACAGCGGTTTCACTCGGGCGCGGATCCGGGCCTCGGTGCGGCCGATGCCGAACAGCCCGCTCCGCGGTTCGTCGATCACCTCGAACTCGAGCTCCTCGGCGATCACACCCAACCGATCGAGCGCGAGCTCCTTGGCGTCTTCCAGGGTCTTTCCGGATACTTCGATCCACTCCACGGTTAGCGCTTCCGTTTCTTGCGGCGCGCGCCGGAGCTCATTCCCTGGCCCTTGCCATTGCTCCCGTTGGAGTCTTTGGCGTCAGGCTTGTTCGGTGCCTGCCCTTTCGGACCGGGGCTCTTGGCTCCGGGCTTCGCCTTGCCATTGCCCGCGGCATCCTGATCGGTAGCCGCACGCTTCGAGTCGTCTTGATCCTTGGCGGACGTGTCCTTGGCCGCCGTCGAGTCCTTGACCTTGAGATCTCCCGTCGCGATCGCCTGGTCGTAGAGCTTGCCGATCACCAGGTGCTGCTGGCCGATGCGCCAGACGTTCGACACGACGAAGTAGAGGATCGCGCCGGCGTTCAGACCGAAGCAGATGAACGCGAAGAAGACCGGGAAGATCTTCGTCATCGCCTGCATCTGCGCGTTCGGCGGCGCGTTGCCACTCTGGAGTTGGCGCGCCTGGGTCTGGCGAACTTGGTACCAACCGGTGAGCGCGACCAACCCGATCATCACGTAGTAAGGAATGGCCCCGGCCCCGCTCGCGTCTTTCGCGGTGGAGTTGAGGTTCATCCCGAGGAAGTGCATGGCCGCCGGCACGTGCTTGCCGGAGAGTCCCGGACACGAATGGCTCGTGGCCGCATGACCGCAGATATCGCGGAAGAGCTTGCCGACGGTGCCCGATGTCGGCAGATGGTGCTGCACGCCCTTGGAGAAGGTGCGGAACACCGCGATACCGATCGGTATCGTAATGATCATCGGCAGGCAGCCGGCCAAGGGGTTGATCTTGTTCTCTTGGTAGAACTTGAGCAGCTCTTCGTTCTGCTTGGCCTTGTCGTCCTTGTACTTCTGTTGGATCTTCTTGATCTCGGGTTGGACCCGCTGCATCTGGATCATCGACCGCGCCTGCTTCGCGGTCAGCGGGAACTGCACCAACATGATCACGATGGTCAACAAGATGGTGGCGATACCGAGGCTGTGCGTCGGCACATAGAAGACCGCCAGCAGCCAGCCGATGACGCGATAGAGCGGGTCGAGCGACATGTCAGCCCAGTCCGAGTTCGGGGGAATGAGGTTCGTGCGTATGGTCGGCACGCCCGGGCACAGGATCGAACCCGAAGCCGCCGAGTGGGTGACACCGCGAGAGACGCCGCACCGCGAGCCACCCGCCGCGTCCGGCGCCGTGCTGCTCGACCGCCTCGCGGGCGTATTCCGAGCAACTCGGTATGTATCGGCACGGCGACGTCCGGTGCGCCATCAACCGTTGGTAGACGTTGACGGTTCGTAGCAGCGCACGCGCCGGTAGTGACCGCTTCATGACTGATCCTCACGGAGTGCGCGAAGCGCATCATGGAGAGAGGACGCCAACTCGCCGTACGAGGATGTGCTCGCCGCCGCCCGCGTGCTCACCAGGTAAGCGTGGCCGGCGTCGAGGGCGTCGGCATGCGCTCGGGTCGCCGCCCGCAGTCGCCGCCGGACGCGATTGCGCACCACCGCGTTCCCGACTCCCTTGCCCACGGCGTACGCGACGCGCGGCGGGTCGGAGCGCGATCCAGCCAGCGCGCAGGTGACCATCAACACACCTCGTCGACGACGCCGGCCCTGGGCCAGCGCGCGAAACGTTGACCGTTCACGAATCGGCCAAATCAGGCCGACAGGCGGGAGCGACCCTTGGAGCGACGACTGCGCAACACCGCGCGGCCCGCCTTGGTTCGCATCCGCAGGCGAAAACCGTGCTTCTTGCTTCGCTTGCGGTTGTTGGGTTGAAAGGTCCTCTTCACGCATGGCCTCCTCGAACGCCCGGGCCACAACCAGATGGGGCCCCGGGGCGCGGCGCGCCACGCAGGT
>JBBQXR010000164.1:0-7272 GCA_038209455.1 Acidimicrobiia bacterium | reverse complement strand
ACTCAAAATCCACTGTCCGCAAGGACGTGGGGGTTCGAATCCCCCCCCGGGCACCGAGCGTGATGGGTCAATGCAGGTCGGATGACATCCGCTCGGCGACGGGTGCGGCAACCTCGATCGCGGCGACATCTGGCGCAGGGTCGGGGTGGAGCAACTCGTTCCACTTGATGAGCATGTAGGCCAAGGCCGCGAGACCGATCAGCATCTCATCCCATTCGGAGAGCGCGCTGAACGACGTGAAGACCCACGGAGCATGGAACAGGTCGTCGACCATGTCGAGCACGACGTACGTGGTGATCACCGCGAACGGACCGAGCAACACGCGGGGCGTCGCGAGCTTCCGCAGACCGGGGAAGATGCCGGCCCAGACCCCGGCCAGGCCGCCGGCCGCGAAGATCAACCGCAGGTACTCACTGTGCCCCCAAAGCCCGGGCAGGTTGTGGAGGTTCGTCTCACCCTGCCGGTTGAGGTGCTTCCAGGTCCCCGGGGTCTTGAAGAAGAACACCCACTGACCCCAGGAGATCTCCTCCATCGCCACGACGAAGAGTCCGATCGCGAAGAGGCCGAGCAGGATCCAGGTGAGTCGTGGCTCCCCGCTGCGTCGGACCCGGTAGGTGAGCACCACGCCGATGATGCAGGCAGCCATCAGCCCGAGGAACGTGATGTCCTCGACGATCAGGTCTTCGCGCATCAACCATTGGGCGAGGTGGCGTGAGAGGGGGAGGAGGTAGAGCGCGTGGAAGGCGAGCGTGCCGCCGAGCACGACGGCCGTCAGCAGACGCCCGTCGGCCAACAATCTACGGACCTGTTTCGCCAGCACCGTGTCCCCATCCTCCGTGTTCGTCCTGCCGCGAGAGCCTCGGTGCGGCTCGCACGAATTGTCCGAGTTTATAAGCCTTCGACGGCAACTCAACCCACAGCGGACGAAGACCGCAGGCGCGCATTCCCGCTTGACGAAGACGCGCACGCTGGTCACCATGAACGGCGGTCGAGCGGTACGTCACCGGTGGTGGAGACCGGCTGGAGCGATACTCCCGAGTTCTGCACCGGGAGGCGTCCGCCAGCGGACGGTGGAACCGAATCGCGAACGGAGGAGTCGAATGAGCGACTACGCGACGTTCTCGAGAGCAGAGTCGTCGATCGGGCCGATGCTCGTGGTGTCCGGCGAGATCGACATGGTGACCGCACCGAAGTTCCGATCCCACCTCCACGCGGTGATCGGCGACGCGAGCGCCTCCGCGTTCCTCGACCTCAGTTCGGTCAGGTACTTCGATTCGACGGGCGTCAGCGTGCTCGTGCACGCGCAGGACATCGCCGAGGCGCAGGGCGTCGACCTCGTCGTCGATCCGTCGGAGTGCGTGCGGGTGATCCTCGAACTGGTCGCGCTCGGTGGTCGATTCCACTGGGCGACTCCGCCCGAAGTGGCCGCGACCGAGGCTCGCCGCTCCGCGTGACTCCCGTCGTTGCGCCCGGCGCAATCGGATCCGAGTCGAGGAGCACCCGCCGAGCGTCGGAACGACCTCGTCAGACCTCGCCGCTCCGACGCATGAGGGTGAAGATGCCCCAGCCCGGGAGCAGCGGGAGCCAGAAGGTCGTCAGCCGGAAGATGAGCACCGCCGCGACTGCGGTCGTGCCGGGCATCCCTGCCGACGTGAGTCCGGCGATCAGCGTCGCCTCCACGGCGCCGATCCCTCCCGGCGTGGGTGCGACCGAAGAGATGATCGACCCCACGAGGTACACGATCGCCACCGAGGTGAACGATGGGCCGGCACCGAAGGCCGCGACGGAGACCTCGAGCGCCAGGATGTAGCCGAGGGTGGTCAAGAGACACCCCCCGAGCAGTTCGACCACCTTCACCGGCCGGCGCGCCACCTCACCCACGCTGGTCAGGGAGCGCCGGGTTGCCGGGACGAGGCGCGTGGTGACCATGACCCGACTCCACGGCACGGCGAGGCCCAGCGCGCCCATCAGCGCGACGGAGGCGACGATGAGTCCGACGACTCCGAGCGACGGCAACTGGAACGTGTCGAGTCCCGACGTCCCCGCGAACGCGATGAACAAGCCGGTGAGCGTGAGGTGGACGAGCACGCCGGCGAACGTGTTCACGCCGACCGCGGCGGCCGTCGTCGGTCCGTCGACACCCCGCTTCTGGAGGAAGCGCGCCGTCAGCGCGAGCCCTCCGCCGGGGACGGCCACGCCGACGAACGACGTGGCCGTGTGGAGCCTGAGATTGGGGACCAGCGGGAGGCGCTCGGACAGCGCGCCATCAAGCGCGAGCGCGGCGCCGACGTAGGTTCCGACCGACAGCAGGATTGCGGCGGCGACCCACCACCAGTTGGCGTCGCCGAGTCGGCCCCACACGGCGCCGACCCCGATGAACTGGGGGACGAGCGCGAGGAGGGCGAGGGCGCCGAGGGCTGCCGTCGCCAGGGTCTGGCTCTTCACTCGTTCGAGGGGTGCGATCGGGGCGACGGGCGCGCCGGTGACGCGATGGACCTCCGCGCGGAGATCGTCGAGACACCCGGAAGCCTTCAGCGCGGCACGCGTCCGCCGGGTGAGGGCGAGCGGTTGGAGCCGGGGGAGTGACGCAGCCACCGCGTCGCATCCGACGCCGTCGATCGCCGCTTGTACAGCCGGTTCCACTCCGAGTCGCGCCGCCGTACCGGCGAGGACCTCGGCCACATCGGTCGAGAGCGCGGACCCGGTCACCCCGACCGACGTGGCACCGAACTCGATGAGGGAGACCGTGCCGTGGTCGTCGACGATGAGCGCGTCGAGATTGAGGTGGTGGTGCACGGTGTGGTTCCGCTGGAGCGTGGCGATGATGGCCCACACCGCCGCGAGAACATCGGGAGGGCGTTGCTCGGGCTCGAGGTCGGAGAGCGGTATCGCCCGTGGACTGTCGAATGCCAGCAGCATGGCATCGGGCGGGAATTCGGAGACGACCGCCAACCGTGGCGTGGGCACGCCGTCACTGTGCGCCTTCAACGCGCACATCGCCTCGTGCTCGACACTCGATCGCAGGGATCGGAACGGACCGTCCTCCGGTCCTTCGCGGAATCGGACGGCCCGGTAGAAGCGCACCGGCAACAACGTCGCGAGCGTGTGACGACTCACCACCTTCACGTAGAACCGCCCACCGTCCTGACGAGTGGCGCGGAAGCCCGTGTATCCACCGAATGCATTGAGGCGTTCCACGGACGCCATCGGGTAGCCGAGACGTTCGAGTGCCGCGCCGACTGTCGCGGCGCGCGCCGTGGTGTTCGGGATGCCGAGCGCGAGCTGGACAAGATGAGCTGCGGCAAGCGCGATGGTCAGGGTCGCGAGGATGGTGACCGGGTCGGCCAGGCTGACCCCGAGCCTCGCCACGATGCCGACACCCAACACGATCCAGCCAAAACGGCGCCAGCGCCGGGACCACTGACCGGAATCCATGAAGAACCAGGTAGCGATGACCCCGAATGCAATCGGGGTCGGGAACGGCGTGCCGATTCCGTACCTCGCCGCAGGGCCACCCGCCCGAGGTACCGGCAGGAGTCGGAACACCGACTCCCCGACGAGGTTGGACATCGCCACCAGCCCGACCACACACACCACGGACGCGATCAGCAGGCGGCCGACGCGGGCGAAGCGACGCTGCACGAGTTGGCTGAGCAAGAACAGGACCGCCGGGACCAGGAATCCCAACTGACACGTCGCGACGATGGCGGACACGATCCATGACGGCGCGCGCGCCAACTCCCGCCCGAGCGCCGACGCGAATCGGCGGTGCACCGACTGTTCCAACGGGAAGAACATCAAGGCAGCCAGTGCGACCGATCCCGCCAACCGGAACGCGGTCACCGGCGACCGGATGTACGGACGGAACACCGGCTCCGAGACGGCGATGGACGATCCGGTACCTGACTCGACGGTCCTCGCATCGCGCGAACCGCCTCGAGTCGACCGGGGCCATCTCACCCGCGGATACCCATCCGTTTCGCGAGGACCTCGTTCATGATCTGATCCGTGCCGGCGCCGATGCGGTGCAAGCGGGCGTCGCGCCACAGGCGGCTCACCGGGGTCTCGGTGAGGTAGCCCGCGCCGCCATGGATCTGGAGGCACGCGTCGACGAGTCGGTTCTGCACCTGGGCCGCGTACTTCTTGGCCATCGAGATCTCGACGACGGGGTACTCGCCCTGCTGGACGCGCCAGATGGTGTCGTAAGTGAGTGCGCGTGCGGCTTCGAGTTCGGTGGCAGCGTCGGCGAGCATGTGGGCGATCACCTGGTTGTCGGCGAGCGGCCGACCGAACGCGCGTCGCTCGCGCGCGTAGGCGATGGTCTGCTCCAAGACGTCGTCGCTCTGACCGATGCTCTGTGCCGCACCCGACAGACGCTCGTACTGGAGCTGCCACGACATCTGGGTGAATCCCTGGCCGACCTCGCCGCCGAGCAGGTTGGCCGCGGGAACGCGAACATCGTCGAGCACGATCTCCGCCGTGTCCGACGCGCGCATTCCGAGCTTGTCGAGCTTGCGCGAGACCGACACGCCCGGGAGATCGGTGTCGACGATGAAGATCGACACGCCGAGATGTCGGGAGCCCGGATCGGTCTGCACCGCCATCGTCATGAACTGGGCTCGGGTGCCGTTGGTGATGAACATCTTCCGACCGTTGACCACCCACGTGTCACCATCCCGCTCGGCGCGGGTCGTGATGCTGGCGACGTCCGAGCCGGTGTCGGGTTCGGTGAGTGCGATCGCGCCGATCTTCCTGCCCGCGATCGCCGGACGCAGATACCGCTCCTTCAGCTCGTCCGTGCCGAACTCACCGATCGCGGGGGTGCACATGTGGGTCTGGACCGCGACCGCCATGGGGATCGAGCCACCGCCGCACCGACCCAGCTCCTCGATGAAGAGCAGGCTCGCCGCGAGGTCACCGTCGGACCCGCCCCATACGGCGGGATAATGGAGGCCGAGGAAGCCCAGCTCGCCGCACCGCTGGAACACAGAATCCGGAAAGAAGCCGGCGGTCTCCCATTCGTCGACATGAGGACGCAGCTCCGAGTCGACGAACCGGCGGACCGTGGCCCGGAGTTCGTCGTGCTCGGGAGTGAAGATCGGATGCTGCGCCACCGAAGCATTCTGTCCGCATCATCCAGTTCGCCCGTGAACCCCGAGGATTTTTGCTCTGTCCGGCGTACACTGCGCCGGTGTCTCGGGCATCCATTGAGCGGCGGCTCCTCGATCTCTCCGAACGGGTCAAGCAGACGAACTCGGAGATCGCGGTCGCGCAGGAGCAGTTGGTCTTCCTCGACGAGGAGGCCGAAGACGCGCGCATGCGCGCGATCGTGGCCGAGACGCCGATGGAGGTCGCGGCCGCCAACGAGGCCCAACGCCATGCCGACGCCCTCCGCCGCCAGTTAGATGTCCTGCAACGTTCACTCCGTGCGTTCCGAGTCGAGCAAGACGAACTCTTGGACCGCCTGACCGCCGAACCAGCTCCGCGCTGAGGATCGACGAGAGGATCCCTGTGTCAACCGAACAACGCACCCGAGTCGTCGTGGCCGAGGACGAGGCCATCATCCGGCTCGACCTCAAGGAACTCCTCGAGGAGGAGGGCTTCGACGTCGTGGGGGAGACCGGTCGCGGTGACGAGGCAGTGGAGTTGGTGCGGGAACTCCGGCCCGAACTGGCCATTCTCGACATCAAGATGCCCGGGCTCGACGGTCTGTCGGCCGCACGGCTCATCACCGGCGAGCGGCTCGCCGCTGTCCTCATCCTCACTGCGTTCTCTCAACGCGATCTCGTCGAGCAGGCGCGTGACGCCGGGGCAATGAGTTACATCGTCAAGCCGTTCCAGAAGAGCGATCTGATCCCGGCCATCGACGTCGCCCTCGGACGGCACGCCGAACTCAAGAGTCTCGAGACCGAGGTCGGCGATCTCGCCGAACGGCTCGAAGCGCGCAAGATCATCGACCGCGCCAAGGGCGTGCTCATGGACAAGCACGACATGAGCGAAGCCAGTTCGTGGCGGTTCCTCCAGACCGAGGCGATGAACCGTCGCACGAAGGTCCACGAGATCGCGGCTCTCGTCGTCGCAGGGGAACTCACGCCACCCGACGCGGCATGACCGACGCGCCGCCTGCTGCCCGCAAACTCCTCCTCCTCGACGGTCATTCGCTCGCATACCGCGCGTTCTACGCACTCCCAACCGATCTCGCAACGTCGTCCGGTCAGGTCACGAACGCGGTCTACGGGTTCACGTCGATGCTCATCAAGGTCGTGGGTGACGAGAAGCCGGATCATCTCGGGGTCGCGTTTGACACTGCGGCGCCCACGTTTCGCAAGGAGATGGACGCCACCTACAAGGCGGGGCGGAAAGCGACGCCGGACCTGTTCAAGTCACAGCTCCCGCTGATCCACCAGGTGCTCGAGACGCTCGCGGTGCCCGTCATCGAACTCGACGGGACCGAGGCCGACGATGTGATCGCGACACTGGCCGAGCGTGCCGCCGCCGACGGGACCGACGTGATCATCGTCACCGGAGACCGCGACTCGTACCAGTTGGTGCGCGACCCGCACGTGAAGGTGCTCTACAACAAGCGCGGCGTCTCCGACTACGCGCTCTACGACGAGGCCGGCATCGTCGAGCGCACGGGCGTCACCCCGGCGCAGTACCCGGAGTACGCCGCGTTGCGGGGCGACCCGAGCGACAACCTCCCTGGCGTCCCGGGGATCGGGGAGAAGACCGCGGCGAAGCTCGTCACCGCCTACGGCACCCTCGAAGGGATCTTCGAGCACCTCGACGACCTACCGCCGAAACAACGCGCGAACCTCGGCGAGTCACGGGACCAGGTGTTCCACAACCGCGTCATGTCGATCCTGCACCGCGACGTCGCGATCGACGTCGCCGTGGAGGACCTCCACATCGGGGGGTGGGATCAGGACGCAGTCCGCGAACTGTTCACCCAGCTCGAGTTCCGCACGCTCTACCCGCGCCTCCTCGATGCCTTCGGCGCGACCGACACCGCTGACACGGTCGAGGCGACCGCGTTCGACGTCGACGTCGACCGCGTCACCACCGGGGACGCGCTGGCCGCGAAGCTCGGCGAAATCACCGCGGCAGGCGTGGCGTATGCCCTCGACGCCGACTGGCTCGTCGGGCCCGGTGTCGGCGGCCTGCGCGGGCTGGCCATCGCGACCGACGCCGAAGTGCTGTACGCACCGGTCGACCTCCTCGGCTCCGATGTCGTCGGTACCGCGCTCGCGACCCTGCTCGGTCCCGATGGCC
>JBBQXR010000163.1:0-7297 GCA_038209455.1 Acidimicrobiia bacterium | reverse complement strand
TCACCCTCGGCGACGTGGGCTACCTCGACGAGGACGGCTACCTGTTCCTCACCGACCTCGCGCCGGCCGCGGCGAACGTTCCCGTACGCCTGACCGTCGGACCGGCGATCGAAGGTTGGGTCGACTACGAGACCGCGATTGCCGACCACGATCCGGGCGCGATCGAGGCGCCGGTGCGGGGCACGATCATGCTCTACACCTCGGGGACCACCGGTCGGCCGAAGGGCGTGTCCCGACCCCGGACCGACGGCGTGACGACGCTGACCGAGGCGCAGTTCTCGGGGTATCTGCCCGGCGCGGTCCATCTGGTGACCGGCCCGATGTATCACACCGCCCCGTTGATGTTGTCGCTCAACACGCCTCTGCACGGCGGCGCGACGTTGGTCCTCATGGATCAATGGGACGCGGCCGAGGCGCTCCGGCTCATCGGCGAGCATCGCGTGACCCACACCCACATGGTGCCGACGATGTTCCACCGCCTCCTCGCGCTCCCCGACGACGTTCGTGACGCGGCCGACACGTCGACATTGCTTGCGGTGATCCACGGCGCCGCGCCGTGTCCGGTGCACGTGAAGCAACGGCTCCTCGACTGGTTGGGCCCGGTGGTGTGGGAGTACTACGGCGCCACCGAGGGCGCCGCGACGCTCGTCGATCCGAAGACGTGGCTCCGCAAGCCCGGCACGGTTGGCAAGCCCGATCCCGCCGACCACGTGATCGTGGGCGACGACGATGCGGTGCCGCTCCCCGCCGGCACGGCCGGGAGCGTGTGGATCAAGGCGAACCCCAAGGAACGCTTCGTGTACCACGGCGACCCGGCCAAGACCGAGGGTGCGTACCGCGGCGAGTACTTCACCCTCGGCGACGTGGGCTACCTCGACGAGGACGGCTACCTGTTCCTCACCGACCGCAGCGCGCACCTCATCGTGTCCGGGGGCGTGAACATCTACCCCGCCGAGGTCGACGCGGTGCTGCTCGAACATCCGGCCGTCGGCGATGCCGCCACCATCGGCGTGCCCGACGACGAGTGGGGCGAGTCGGTCCTCGCGGTCGTGGAGGTCGCCGCCGGGATCGAACCGACCGACGCGCTCGCCGCCGAACTGATCGAGTTCTGCCGGGCTCGCCTCGCCGCGTTCAAGTGCCCGCGTGAAGTCGCGTTCGTCGCACACCTCCCCCGTCAGGACAACGGCAAGGTCGCCAAGCACAAGCTCCGCGACGAGTTCCGCGCCGCGCGGGACGGTTCAGGAACCTGACCGCCGATCGAGGCGACCGGCCGGATGGGCGTCCGCGGCGGCCAGCAGCTCCTCGACGTCGGATCGGAGCAGGAGCCCCACCGGTGCTCCGCCGTCCACGACGACCAACGAGCCCGACGACCGTTCGAGACGAGCGAGCAACTCGACGTCGAGCGGTTCGTCGATCGTGACGGTGTCACCGGCAGCGGCGACGAGATCGGGCGCCCGCAGGACGAGCTCCCGCACACGGTGACCGCGGAGGCGTACGTGCACGATGGTGCCGGCCTCCTCGGCCGAGGCACCGAAGTAGACGAACATTCCGATCAGGGCGAGCCACAGGTCGAAGACCAGGCCGACGCCGATGAGCACCCCCGCGAGGATGTGACCGACGCGGGTGGCGATGCGCGTCGCGCGGATCAGGTCGTAGCGGCGCTCCAGGATCGCCCGCAGCACGCGGCCGCCGTCGAGCGGGAACGCCGGGAGCAGGTTGAAGGTGCCGAGCATGAGGTTCAACCAACCGAGGCGCACCAGCCACGATCCGCCGAGCAGGTCGATCGGGAACAGCGAGCCGCCGAGCACGGCACCGACGCCGAGTGCCGCCACGCCGAGGACCAGACTCGTGAGCGGCCCGACGATCGCGACTGCGAACTCGTCCGCGGCCGTCTCGGGGAGGTGCTCGAGCTTCGAGACCCCGCCGAGCGGGAACAGCATGATCTCGTGCACTTCGCCGCCCCGGCGCCGGGCGACGATGCTGTGCGCGAACTCGTGCAGCACCACGCTCCCGAAGAGCGCCACGAGCCAGAGCAGGCTCCACGCCGCGCCCGCGACGCCCGGCGTCGGCGCGGCTGCCGCGAACAGGACGATCAGGATCAGGAACGAGGCGTGGACGCGGACGTCGATCGACGCGATGCGAGCGACGACGATCGACCATCGGTGCGGCGGTGTGGCCATTCCTCGACGGTACGACGGGCCCGGGCCGGGACCCAGGGCCGAAGGTCACTCATGAGGCATGCCGTCGGCCTTCCCCAACGCCCGGCTCGCGTACGGGACACCAGCTACACGAGGTAGCGGCTGACGGTGTCGACGACGGCGGCAGGCTTGGCGGCACCTTCGAGCTCGATCGTGATGCGAGCGACCACCTGCACGCCCCCGGGAATCTCGGACGCACTGATGATCTCGCCGGTGCCCCGCACGCGCCCGCCCGCGGGCACCGGCGTGATGAAGCGGGCCTTGTCGATGCCGTAATTGATGCCCATCGAGATCCCACCGACGGACAGCAGCTCACCGAGGAATGGCGCGCACAGCGAGAGCGTCAGATACCCGTGACCGATCGTCGTGCCGAACGGGCCGTCCTTCGCGGCCTCCTCGTCGACGTGGATCCACTGGTGGTCACCCGTGGCGTCGGCGAACTGGTTGATCCGCCCCTGGTCGATCGTGGTCCATTCGGTGGTTCCGAGATCGGTTCCCACGGCAGCGGTCAGGTCGGCAAGCGATGCGAACTTCATATGGGAGATGATCGCGCCCGGTGAGTCGTGATCACCGAGCCGGCCGCGAGCGGCCAGTACTTTCGGGGGTGATGACACGACACTTCTCGCCCGGTGGGGGCATTCTCGGTGGACCGGTCGACGGTCCCGCGCGCTTGGCGTCACAGTTCCCGGCGGTCCAGGCCACCGAGGGCACGCTCGTCCTCCACCGGCCCAAAGGATTCGCAGGTCGGATCGTGACGTTCGACGGCAAGGTCGTCGTCCTGCGCGGCAGCACCGGCCTGGAAAAGACGTTCCCGGTGATTCCCGGTGACTTCGCGGTCGACGGACACGCCGTGCACCTCGTCGCACCACGCGTCGTTCCGGAGGCGGACGCTCCCGACCTCCGCGGCGGGACGGTGAAGGCCGAACGCACCGCGTCGGGGAGCCGGAAGGTGGAAGGCGCCAAGGCAAGAACGGCGCGCGCCAGTCGCATTCTCGTGGAAGGCAAGCACGACGCCGAACTGGTCGAGAAGGTCTGGGGCGACGACCTGCGCATCGAGGGCATCGTCGTGGAGATCCTCGACGGCGTCGACAACCTCGAGGCCGCGATCCGCGAGTTCGGTCCCGGCCCGAAGCGTCGGCTCGGCGTGCTCGTCGACCACCTCGTGCCCAACAGCAAAGAGGCCCGCGTCGCGGCCACGGTGCGCGACCCGAACGTGCTCGTCCTCGGCACGCCGTTCGTCGACATCTGGGCTGCGATCCGACCCAAGACCGCAGGCATCGACGCCTGGCCCGACATCCCGATGGGCACGCCGTGGAAAGAGGGGATCTGCGCCGCGCTCGGCGTGGCCGATCCACCACAGTTCTGGCAGCAACTGCTCGCGGTCGTCCAGAACTGGGGCGACCTCGACCAGACCCTCGTGGCATCGATGGAACAACTGATCGACTTCGTGACCGCGCCGGGCGCCTAGCGTCCCCCGCCATGATGCGAGCCCGAACGCTGCTCCTCGTTGCGACCCTGACCGCCGCTGGATGCAGCAGTGGCTCCGGGAGTTCCGCGACCTCGCCGAAGCCCACGCCCCCTGCACCGCTCCAGATCCTCGTCACCAACGACGACGGCTTCGACGCGCCCGGGATTGATGTCGTGGCGCAGGCGCTCCGCGCGCTGCCGAACGTGAAGGTCACGATCGTCGCACCCGCGACGAACAAGAGCGGGACCGGATCGCAGAGCACCCCGGGCACCCTGACCGCGACGCCGCGTACGACGGCGAGCGGGATCGCGGCGACTGCCGTCGACGGCTTCCCGGCCGACACCGTGCGGTACGCACTCGAGACCCTGCACCTCCGGCCCGACGTCGTGGTCTCCGGTATCAACGCGGGCCAGAACCTCGGACCGATCACGCCCGTCTCCGGCACCATCGGCGCCGCGAAGGCTGCGGCCACCGCCGGGATCGCCGCCATCGCCTCGAGTCAGGGTCTGGTCGAGGGCGTCGACGCGCAGTACCCGGTCGGCGCCCGGTTGGTCGTCGACTGGGTGCGGGCGCACCGGTCGAGCTTCCACTTTCCGACCGGAACCACACCGGCAGCGGTCGACATCGTGAACCTCAACATCCCCACCTGCGCGGCCGGGAAGGTCCGCGGCGTGCGCACCGCACCCCTCGCGACCGACGGAACCGATGCCACCGCCCCCGCCGACTGTCGCTCGACGACCACGGCGACCCCGACCGACGTTGCGGCCTTCCACCACGGCTTCGCGGCCGTGACGCAGATGACCAACGGCGGCGAAACCGTCACGACCAGCACGACGTGGCCCTCAACCCGGTCGTCGTGAGCGACGAGATACCCCGTATGGACGACGCCACCGGTCCCACCACCGGCCCGACCGACGCGGCCCCGACCGACCCGCCCGTCGGCTGGTTGCGTGGGGTCATCGTCGACGCCATCGACGTCGAACGCCTCGGTGCGTTCTGGCAACAGGTGCTCGGGGTTGCGCTCGGCGAGCGGGATCCGGGTTGGCTCCAGTTGGGGTTCGGACCGCGCGGCTCGCTCATGGCGTTCCAGCCCGCCGATCCGATCGCGCACGCACCCGGACGACTCCGCATCGACGTCGAAGTCGAAGATCTCGACGCGGCCACCACCCGGATCGTCGAACTCGGCGGCACGCTCAAGGAGATCGTGCGGTTCCGCCCTGGCGAGGAGCACCGGGTGATGACCGACCCCGAGGGCAACGAGTTCAACATCGTGCTCCCGTTCCCGCCCGAACCGGCGCCCGGCGCGTTCCGCCCGTCATGACCATCGAGCTCCGTGAGCGGGTGACGATGACGCCCGACGAGGGCCTGCTGTTCGCGCGCGGCGTGATCGGCGGTCTCTCGGTGGTCGGATACCCGACGAAGTTGCAGTGTCAGATCATCCGCCAGGTCGCGCAGCACATGATGGGGCTCGATCTCGACCTCGACACCATCGATCCCCTCGACGCGGGTGAGATCGCGAAGTTGATCCCCGATCCGTGGGCTCGGCGTCGGCTCGTGCAATCGGTGGTCACCCTCGAACTCCTCGAGGACCCGACCCCACAGTTGGCCCGCCACGTGCGGAAGTTCGCGCGCGACCTCGGCGTCGATGAACCGATGGTCACCGCGGCGCGCCGCGCGGCCGACGGCCAGATGGCCCTCATGTACGCCGACATCCAACGCAACTCCTATTACACCGAGGAGGCTCTGCGGGCCGCGCTCGGCGGACACCTGTGGCGCCTGCTCCGCTCGAAGGTGGCGTACAGCAATGTGGTCGCGAGCCGGGCGATCGAACGCAAGTGGGCTGCCCTCGCCGACATGCCCGAGGGTTCGCTCGGCCACGCGACCGCCGAGTTCTACCGGGTGCACGACTTCCCGCTGCCGGGTGCCCGCCGTGGCATCGGCGAGCTCGGCGCGCAGCACGACTTCGTGCACGTCCTCGCCGACTACCCGACCGATCCCGAAGGTGAGATCGACGTGTTCGCGTTCATCGCGGCCTCGATGTTCGACCCCAAGGGGTTCGTGCAGCTCGTCATGACCCTCGGCCTGTTCCAGAACGCGACCATCACCCACGTCGCCGGGAAGCGGGTCCCCATCGCCCGCGCCGGCACGCTCGACGATCCGGGCGCCGCGTCACGCTTCGGCGATGCGCTCCACCGGGGCAGCGTGTGCAAAGTGGACGCGCTCGGGATCGACCACTTCGCGATCGCCCCCCGACCGCTCGCCGAACTGCGCGAGCAGTTCTCGATTCCACCGCGGGACGACACGACCCGTCCCGGCGCCCTCGACCGCGCCTGACCCAACTTGGGTCAACAACCCACGTCAGCCGTGGTTTTTTGACGCAAGTTGATCGGAGCGGAGGACGACGACCGCGGCGGCGATGCACACTGCCGCGAGCGCGAGGCTCGGGGCGCGTAATGCGGCGACGAAGGCGTCGGCATGACTGCCGGGCGCGGAAGCCTGGATCCCGGCAAAGGCGGCACCGACCGCGGCCAGTCCGATCAGGGCACCGAGTTGGCGGACCTCGTTGATCACCCCGGACGCGAGCCCGCCGGCGGTGGCATCGGCTGCGCTCATGGCGACCACATTCGAGACGTTGAACACGAACGCCTGACCGACGCCCGACAGCACCAGTGCTCCGACGAGCATTCCGATTCCCGCATCCCCACCCAGGGCGGCGAACAGCGCGACGGACACCCCGACCGCCGCGAGACCCGCAGCCATGAGGAGCCCGGGACGCGCACGCCGCGTCGCCGACCCCGCGACCGGCGACAACACCATGAGTGGGATCGTCATCGCAAGGAACACCGCGCCGGCCGCGACCGAACTCAGGTCCTGCACCTGCTGGAGGTACAGCGACGCGAAGAACGCAACGACGGCGAACGCCGCGTTCCCGACGAATGCAGTGATCGCCGCCGCGCGGGCGCGCCCGCGCGCGAACAACGACGGTGGCAGGAGCGGCGTCGCACTCCGCCTTTCCTCGAACCAGAACCAACCGAGGAGCACCACCGCACTCACTCCGGAGGCGACGACCGTGGCCGATCCCCACCCCGAGTCAGGCGCCTGGAGCGCAGCGAAGACCGCGAGTCCGAGTCCGCCCGTCAACGCGGCGACGGCTCGCAGACCGATCGGCGCGGTCGAGCGGGTCGTCGGGTCGTCGTGCTGAGCCCGCAACAGCCACGCGACAACGAGGGCGATCGGGACGTCGATGAGGAAGAACACCCGCCAGACACTGACGGCCTCGATGAGACCGGCGACGAGCGGCCCGGCGGCCGACCCGACCGCGCCGACGCCGGCCCAGATCCCCACCACCCGACCCCGGTCGGCCGGTGCGGCCGAGGCGTTCACCAAGGTCAGACCGGTTGCCGCGAGCACCGACGCACCGAGGCCCTGCACCATGCGCCCGGCCACCAGCAACTCGGCACTCCCGGCGAGGCCGGTCACCAAGGCGCCACCCCCGAACGTGACGAGTCCGATGCGGGTGAGCCGTACCGCCCCGAACCGGTCGGCGGCGCGGCCGGCGGCGATGAGAGGCGCGGCCAGGGTGAGGAGGTAGCCGTTGACCACCCAGGTGAGGTCACCGGTGGACAGGTGC
>JBBQXR010000162.1:0-7312 GCA_038209455.1 Acidimicrobiia bacterium | reverse complement strand
CGCGAGCGACGCGAAGGTCAGCGTGAGACGCGGGTGGGGGTGCAGCTCGTCACCCGCGGCGACCACCCACCGCTCGGTCTCGGCGAGTGTCGACGAACCGGGGAACAGGGACGCAGTGTGACCGTCGGGTCCGAGGCCGAGATGGACCACGCCGATCGGGGGAGCGTCACGGAGCGCGGCCTCGTAGTTCCGGGCCGCGGCCTCGACATCGAGTCCGGCCTCGGCCAGCGAGTGGACCTCGGCGCCAGGAATCGTGTCGAGCCAGACCGACCGGGCCATGCCTTCGTTGGAGTCGGGGTCCGTCACCGGGACGAACCGTTCGTCACCGAACCAGAACGCGGTGGTCGTCCAGTCGGTGCCCGCAGTTGCGGCCGCCTCGTAACACTCGCGTGCGGTGGTCCCGCCCGACAGCGCCATCGATTGTGGGCGACGGTCAGCGACGAAGTCCGCGAACGCGGCCGGGACCGAGTTCACCAGGTGCAGATCAGCCATGGGCGCGTGATACTACGAACGTGACACCGGAAAATCTCGACCTGGCCCGGCTCACGCCCGAAGCAACCCCTGCCGCGCTCGCAGGGTGGCACCGCGACCATCGGGTCGATGACGAGATCGTCGTCCACGGCAGCTGGTACGGACCGACACCGTTCGAGACCGTCGCCGAGGGTGCCGGCACTGCGGTGGTGAGCGGCACGAGCGGCCTGGGCCGGTCGCAGTGGACCCTCCGCCGGGAGCTGACCCTGCCGGATCTCGTTGCCCCGCTCCTCCGGGTCCTCGTGGTCGGCCTCAACCCCAGCGTCTACTCGGCCGAACGCGGTGTCGCCTTCGCCCGGCCCGGGAACCGCTTCTGGCCCGCCGCCATCGCCGCCGGCCTCGTCGTCTACGACCGCGACCCGTGGGCCGCGTTCGGGTCCGGCATCGGCTTCACCGATCTCGTGAAGCGCGCGTCCGCGCGTGCCGACGTCCTCACCCGCGACGAGTACAGGGTCGGCGCCGACCGGGTTCGGGCGCTCGGGGAGTGGCTCGCCCCGAAGGTCATCTGCTTCGCCGGCCTCACCGGATACCGGAAGGTGGTCGATCCCGCGGCCGCGGTCGGGCGCCAGCCGGACCGGTTCGGCGGAGCGATCGCCTACGTGATGCCGAACCCCAGTGGCGTCAACGGTCACTCGTCCCTCGCCGATCTGACCGCCCACTTCGCCACGGTCGGGGAGCTCGCCCGTTGACACCGAGGGTGGCGGCACGTGTCATCGTGCTCGACGCGACCGGCGCGGTACTCCTGCTTCGCGGCTGCGACCCCGGTCGCCCCGATGCCGGGAGCTGGTGGTTCACGCCGGGAGGCGGCGTCGACCCCGGCGAAACAATTTCCGCGGCCGCCCGTCGGGAAGTGGAGGAGGAGACCGGCCTCCAGATCGATGACGCCGGCTCGGCGGTCTACGAACGGTCCACGGTCTTCAACTTCGAGGGCGACGAGATCGCACAGACCGAATCGTTCTTCGTCGTCACCACTGAACGTTTCGAGCCTGACGACCGAGCGTGGACCGATCTCGAGCAACGCTCGCTCCTCGGTCACCGGTGGTGGACCGCCGCGGAGATGCGCTCGAGTACCGACACCTTCTACCCGGAGAATCTTGCGGATCTCGTGGAGTCGCACCGCGCCTGACGGCGTCGACTCTTCAGAGTTCGGCGGCGTGCTTGTCGAGCGTCGCGAGGAGGTCGGTGTATGACTTCGCGAAGGAGGCGACACCCTCACGCTCGATCGTGTCGGTGACGTCGGCGAAGTCGACTCCGGCAACTGCGAGGTCGGCCATCAACTGGTGGGCCTCGGGCACACCCTCGATCACGGTGTCGCCGCGCAAGTCGATCCCCGGTGCATGCAGCGCCTCGATCGACGCCGGCGCCAGGGTGTTCACGGTGTCGGGGCCGATGAGCGTGTCGACGTAGAGGGTGGGGGAGTAGTCCTTGTTCTTGGTGGACGTCGACGCCCACAGCGGCCGTTGCAGGTTGGCGCCCGACAACGCGTCCCACCGGGGACCGGCGAACGTGGCGCGGAACGCCTCGTAGGCGAGCTTGGCGTTGGCGACCGCAGCCTGGCCCCGGAGCGGCGAGTCGTCCGCGAGCCGCCGATCGAGTTCGGTGTCGACCCGGCTCACGAAGAACGAGGCCACCGAGCTCACGCGGCTGATGTCCTCGCCCTGGGCGACGCGCTGTTCGAGACCGGCGATGTAGGCCTCCATCACGTCGGCGTACCGTGCGAGGCCGAAGATCAGGGTCACGTTCACGTTGATGCCCGCCGCGATGGTCCGGGTGATCGCAGGGATGCCCTCCACCGTCGCCGGGATCTTGATCATGATGTTGGGCCGGTCGAGCCGCTTCCAGAGCGCGGCGGCCTGCTCGACCGTCGCCTCGGTGTCGTGGGCGAGCAGTGGCGACACCTCGATCGACACGAACCCGTCGTGGCCGTCGAGTCCGTCGTAGACGGGACGCAGCACGTCGGCCGCGCCGCCGACGTCACGGATGGCGAGCTCCCAGAACGTCTCCTCGATGGTGCGTTCCGCGGCCTTGGCTTCCTTGATCGCGTCGTCGTACCCCTCGCCACCCGAGATGGCCTTCTCGAAGATGGTCGGGTTCGAGGTGACACCACGGATTCCGTCGTCGCGGACGAGGTCGTGCAGACCACCGCCGGTCACGAGGGTGTGGGTGATGTTGTCGTACCAGGGACTCTGCCCGAAGTCGTTCAGGCGGGCGATCTCACTCATGCGTCGGCTCCGATCAGGGCAAGGGCGCGGTTGACGACGTTCTCGACACTGAACCCGAACTTCTCGAGGGCGACATCGCCGGGCGCTGACGCGCCGAAGTGGTCGATGCCGACGACGTCATCGGCGTAGCGTTCCCAGCCGAAGGTCACACCGGCCTCCACCGCCAGGGTCGGTACTCCGGGTGGGAGCACCTCGGCCTGGTCCTCGAGCTCACGCATCGCGAAGAACTCCCAGCACGGCATCGACACGACCCGCACCGAGTGGCCCGCGGCGCGCAACCGCTCGGCGGCGTCGACACACAACCAGACCTCGGACCCGGTGCCGATGAGGACGAGGCCCGGATCGGCGTCGCTACTCAACACGTAGGCGCCCGATGCCACTCCCTCGGCGGCCATTTCCGCGGTGCCCTCGAGCACCGGCAGTTTCTGACGGGACAGGATGAACGCGTTCGGACCCTTCCCGGTGACGTGAATGCGCCACGCGGCCGCGGTCTCGTTGGCGTCCGCCGGACGGATGACCGGGAGACCCGGCATCGCCCGCAGCGACGCGAGTTGCTCGATCGGTTGGTGGGTCGGCCCGTCCTCGCCGACGCCGACCGAGTCGTGCGACCACACGAACGCGACCTTGTACTGGGAGAGGGCCGCAAGTCGGACCGCGCCGCGCATGTAGTCGGAGAACACGAAGAACGTCCCGCCGAACGGCATGAGGCCACTCACCGACATGCCGTTCATCACCGCGCCCATGCCGTGTTCACGCACGCCGAAGTACACCTGCCGGTCGGGGTTCTCGGGGATGGCGGTACCGGTGTTCCCGGTGAGGTCGGCACCTCCACCGACGAGGCCGGGGACGACGTCGACGATCGCATCGAGCGCGTCCTTACAGGCGACGCGGGTGGCGACGCTCTCGCCCGCGGGCCAAGACGGGAGCTTGGCCTCCCATCCGTCCAGACCGACGCCGGCGATGCACGCGTCGTACTCCGGGACCGATGCGGCCTCGTGGCGCGCGGTCCACGCGGCCCGCACCTTCTCGCCCCGGCGGCCCGCGGTGCGATACATCTCGAGCACGTCGTCCGGGACGTAGAACTGCTCGTCCGGCGGCATCCCGCCGAGTTCCTTGACCACGCGGATGTCGTCGGCGTCGAACGGGTTCGCGTGGGCCTTGGGGGAGTCGGTCCACTTCGGCGAGGGGTACCCGATGTGCGAGCGCAGCACGAGCAGGCTCGGCCGGCCGGTCTCGGCCATCGCGGTACGGATGCCGGCCTCGAGCGCGTCGAGATCGTTCGCCACCTCGCCGAGTTCCAGCACGTGCCAGCCGTAGCCGCGGAACCGTTCGCACGCGTCGTCGGTCAATGCGAGTTCGGTGACGCCGTCGATGGTCACGTGGTTGTCGTCGTAGAACGCGATCAAGCGGCCGAGACCGAGGTGACCTGCAAGGGACGAGGCCTCGTGGCTCACGCCCTCGGAGAGGCAGCCGTCGCCGGCGATGACGAAGGTGTGGTGATCGGTGAGTTCGGCGCCGAAGCGCTTGCGGAGGTCCTCTTCCGCCAGCGCCATCCCGACCGCGTTGGCGATGCCCTGACCGAGCGGTCCGGTGGTGACCTCGACCCCCGCCGTGTGGCGGTACTCGGGGTGACCCGGCGTGGCCGAGCCCCACTGACGGAAGTCGCGGAGGTCGTCGAGCGTCAGTCCGTATCCGAGGAGGTGCAGCATCGAGTACAGGAGCACCGACGCGTGACCGGCCGACAGGACGAACCGGTCGCGGTCGGGCCAGTCGGGCGCGTCCACGTCGTAGTTCATGATGCGCGTGAACAGCACGTGGGCAAGGGGAGCGAGTGCCAGCGCCGTGCCCTGGTGACCCGAGTTCGCCTGCTTCACGGCGTCGAGCGCCAGCCCTCGGATCACGCTGATGCCGCGTGAGTCCAGGTCGGTTGCCAGGTCGGTCATACGAACGTTCTCCTCCGCCACGAGTTTTGCGAAGACTACGTTGCGCTTACCCCGAGCAAAGGACTCCAAACATGCGTGCGGCCGTCTACTACGAGACCGGATCTCCCGACGTGTTCCGATACGAGGAGATTGCGGACCCGGAGTGCTTCCCGGGGGCGGTCGTGATCCAGGTGGAGGCGATCAGCATCGAGGGTGGCGACACGCTCAACCGGCTCGGCGGTGACATGCCGGCGGTGCCCCATGTGGTCGGGTATCAGTGTGCCGGCACCATCATCGAGGTCGGCGAGGGCGTCACCGACCGCCATGTCGGCCAACGGGTGGTGGCCACCTCCTTCTACGGCTCGCACGCCGAGCGCTTCGTCGCACTGGCCCTCCTCACCTGGCCCATCCCCGAGGGCGGCGACCTCGTGGCCTGCGCCTGCGTCCCGGTGGCGTTCGGCACCGCATCCGACTGCCTGTTCGAGTTCGGCCACCTCCAGGCCGGCGAGACGGTCCTCATCCAGGCCGGGGCCGGGGGAGTCGGCACCGCAGCGATCCAACTCGCCAAGCGAGCGGGTGCCACGGTGCTCGCCACGGCCTCGAGTCCCGCGCGGCTCGATCGCCTCGGCGCACTCGGAATGGACCACGGCATCGACTACAGCCAGGACGGCTGGGTCGACGAGGTCAAGGAGAAGTCCGGCGGCTGGGGCGTGAACGTGGTCGTCGACTCGGTCGGCGGGAAGATCCTGCAGGGGAGCATCGCCTGCCTGGCACCGCGCGGTCGTGCGATCTCGGTCGGGTCGGCGGGCCGTGACCCGCAGCTCCTCGACATCTCGGAACTCGCACCCGGCAACCGTTCCCTCACCGGCGTCTTCTTCGGCGCCGAGATCGGCACCGACCGGGCGCAGAAGGTGGTCGGTGACCTGGTGGACGACGTCGCGGCCGGTCGCCTCCAGGTGGTGGTCGACCGCACCTTCCCGCTCAGCGAGGCCGCCGCCGCCCACGAGTACATCGAGTCCCGCCAAGCTGTCGGCCGCGTCGTCCTCATCCCGTAACACCCCAGAGCGCCGCGTTCCGCGCGACACGTCCGCTGACGCGCTCGGCGCACCGCTCGAGGAGGGAGCCACTCCGGGGGTGACTGGCGTCCCGAACGCACGCCAGCGAGGACTGCGCAAACGGCAGACACCATGCGTCCGGCGCTTCGGTGTTCGATGTGCGTTTGACACCGGATACCGACGTCAGACGCACAGCTGACGAACGGGCGCCACGTGCCCGACCACGCCGGCGGTGCGCCGATCAACAGGGTGTCCTCCACACAACCTCATCAGTCGATGCCCGAACCGACGATTGGCGACAAGAGCGGTCAGTAGCTCGTTTCCTCGATGGACTGATTCCCTCTGTGGAGAAGTCAAACGTCCATCGAACGTGCGGTGATCTGCATCCACCCACCCATGCGACTCGTCCCCTGACGGAATCAGCCGGTCAGGTGAAGAGGGCGAGGCTGGCGGTGAAGCCATGGACGTGGTTGGTGCCGCCGACCGGTCCGATCTCGCCGGCGCAGAACCCACCTGCGACCGGGATGGGGCCGAGCAGGTCGCGCACGGCGCCGGCGTCGTGGTTGGCCACACCGAAGAGGTGCTCGCCGCGGCCGGTACAGGTCATGAGAAGTGCAGCCCGCGCGGAGTGACCGGCGAGCATGTGGCGCAGATCGGCGTCGGCGGCCGCCGCGTCCCGGACCTGGAACTGCAAGGTCTGTCCGAGTTCCACCATGGCGCCGATCGCGAGTGCGCCGTCGTCGCTGCGGGCGCCGAGCACGTTACGGACGAGGAAGTCGCCCCGTCCGAAGTCGACGAGATGTTCGTCGACCACCAAGCCCACGTGCAGGCCCCGCTGGAGCTGCTCGCGTTCGTCCTCGGGCATCGTCGCCGCAACCTCCTGGAGACGTTCCAGCGCGGTACGGCCACCCAACTGCTGCACGTAGTTCCCGTCCACCGCGGTCACCGTGTACGGCTGACCGATCGGACGGCATCCCTGCGAGACCACCGGCGTCACCAGCTCGTCGCCCGAGAGCAGCACTCCGACGGCACCCCGATCGAGTACGCGGTTGTCCGCGAGCAACCGATTCACCCCCGGTCCGTTCGCGGCGGACGCCATCCCGCCGATCACCTGGAGGTGGGGATGCGAGGCCGAGAATGCGCGCAGCACACCGTCGACCGGGAAGGTGAACGGATCGGCGAGGAGCAACAGCGTGTGGGCGTCGTCGACCTCGTCACTCGGCCAACCGCGGAGCGTGACGCCGTCGTCGTAGGGATCGACATCGAGGGTCACGACGCGAGCCGGAGCAGCGTCGAGGTGCGCGGCCCATACCGAGATCGCGGCGCGGTCCTCCACCTCGCGGCCGACACCGATCACGGCGGCGTTCGTCGATCCGATCAAGGCACGCGGATCCAGCACCGCCCGCAGCACGCCACCGATGTCCTCACTCGCCCCTGCGAAGTGCGGCGACACGAAGACCACGAGGAGATCCACGCGGTGGCCGTCGAGTTGTTCGAGCACCGAGCCGGCGAGTTCACCGACGGCCTGCGCCGCCACCGGATGCTCGGAGATCGCCGATGCGTACCGATTCATTCCTCGCGA
>JBBQXR010000161.1:0-7314 GCA_038209455.1 Acidimicrobiia bacterium | reverse complement strand
AGACGAGCAGCAGGAGTGGTTCGAGGACGGCATCGCGTTTGCGGAGTGTGCGACAGATCGAGAACGCGTCCTCCGGATCGGAGTCGGCCACGATGATGGCGCCGCCCCAGCCGTCGGCAGGCTCGTCCGCCGCCGCAACCGCCGCGTTGCTGACCGCCTTCCACGAATAGCCACCGAGATCGAGGGTCTGGGCGCGGAGCGCGGGCGGAGGATCCGGAAAGACCAGGATGGGTTCGGACATGTCAGAGCGATCCCAGGTAGCGGTCGATCTCCCAGGGAGTGACCTGCTCCTTGTACGCGTTCCACTCCCGCCGTTTGTTCCGGATGAAGTAGTCGAACACGTGCTCACCGAGAGCCTCGGCCACCAACTCGGACCCGGCCATCACGTCGATCGCCTCGGCGAGGGACTGGGGTAGGAGGTCGATCCCGGCCGCCGTCCTCGCGGCGGGGGTCATCTCGAAGATGTTGTTGGTCGCCTCTTCGGGGAGCGCGTAGCCCTCCTCGATGCCCTTGATGCCCGCAGCCAGCATCACCGCGAAGGCGAGATACGGGTTGCACGCCGGGTCGGGCGAGCGGAACTCGATGCGCGTGCTCGATTCTTTGCCGCGCTTCGGGGTAGGGACTCGTACCAGCGCGGACTCGTTGTTGCGGGCCCACGAGATGTACGTGGGCGCTTCGTAGCCGGCGATGAGGCGCTTGTAGGAGTTCACCGTCTGGTTCGTGATCGCGGTGATCTCCCGTGCGTGGTGGAGGAGCCCGGCGACGAAGTGCTTACCCACCTTCGAGAGCCCCTGCGGATCGCCCGGGTCGTGGAAGGCGTTCACATCCCCCTCGAAGAGCGACAAGTGGGCGTGGAGCCCGGAACCGAATGCACCCGCGATCGGTTTCGGCATGAAGGTGGCGTGCGCGCCGAGTTCGCTGGCGATGCGCTTCACGACCATGCGGAACGTCATGACGTTGTCGGCCATGGACAGCGCGTCCGTGTAGCGCAGGTCGATCTCGTGCTGGCTCGGGCCGTTCTCGTGGAACGAGTACTCGACCGGGATGCCCATGGCTTCGAGCGTCAGGATCGTGCGGCGGCGCAGTTCGTTGGCCGTATCGGTGTGGGTGAGGTCGAAGAAGCCGGCGTGGTCGAGTGGCTCGGGTTCGGTGGCGGACTTGAAATAGAAGTACTCGATCTCGGGTCCGACGAAGAACGTGTAGCCCCGCTCGGTGGCCCGGGCGAGATTGCGGCGCAACACGTTGCGCGGGTCACCGTCGAACGGGTCGCCGGAGAGGAACTGGATGTCACAGAACATCCGGGCGACCGGCGCGTCGTCGCCGCGCCAGGGAACGATCTCGAAGGTGGAGGGGTCGGGCAGGGCGAGCATGTCGGACTCCTGCACCCGGGAGTAGCCCTCGATGGCCGAACCGTCGAAGGTCATGCCCTCCTCGAGCGCGCCCTCCAGTTCGGCCGGGGTGATCGCGAACCCCTTGAGCGAACCGAGCACGTCGGTGAACCAGAGCTGGACGAACCGGACCCCACGCTCCTCGACCGTACGCAGGACGTATTCGAGCTGAGGTGACATCGTTCGACTGCTCCGATCAGGGAAAACGTCCGGCTCGGCACAGTGTACGGAGCCTCGCCTAGGCTCCCGCCGCCCCGGGAAGCCGGGGTTACAGAGCGTTCACATTTCGGCAATGAATCCGAAACTCCGGACCGAGAAGCTCCGTGAGCCCTCCGCTGGACTTCGGTCCATGGGCGACCACTTTCCGACATACCCGCACGACGATCAGGAGCATCACGTGGCGTACAAGGCCGAGTACATCTGGATCGACGGCACCGAGCCGACGGCGCGGCTGCGGTCCAAGACCAAGATCATTGACAAGGGCGGCGACCTCCCGATCTGGGGATTCGACGGTTCGAGCACGAACCAGGCTCCGGGGGACAAGTCGGACTGCGTCCTGCGGCCGGTGTTCTCCTGCCCGGACCCGCTGCGCGGGGGTGACAATCTGCTCGTCATGTGCGAGGTGCTCTACACCGACATGACGCCGCACGTCACCAACAACCGCGCCAAGCTCGCCCCGATCGCCGAGAAGTTCGCGAGCCAGGAGTCCCTGTTCGGTATCGAGCAGGAATACAACTTCTTCCAGGACGGTCGTCCCTTCGGGTTCCCCGCAGGTGGATTCCCCGCACCGCAGGGCTTCTACTACTGCGGCATCGGTGCCGACGAGGTCTTCGGTCGCGAGATCGTCGAAGCCCACATGGACGCGTGCCTCGAGGCCGGTATCGGCCTCTCGGGTATCAACGCCGAAGTCATGCCCGGGCAGTGGGAGTTCCAGGTCGGACCGCTCGGACCGCTCGAAGTCTCGGACCATCTGTGGATGGCGCGCTGGTTGCTCTACCGCATCGCGGAGGACTTCGGCATCGCGGTGACCATCACCGCCAAGCCGGTCTCGGGCGACTGGAACGGCGCCGGTGCGCACACGAACTTCTCCACGAAGGCGATGCGCGAGAACTACGACGCGATCATCACGGCCTGCGAGGCCCTGGGCAAGCGGGTCGACGAACACGTCGAGGGTTACGGCGACGGCATCGAGCAACGCCTCACCGGTCAGCACGAGACTGCGCCGTACAACGTGTACAGCTACGGCGTCTCGGACCGCGGTGCGTCGGTGCGGATCCCGTGGCAGGTCGAGAAGGACCAGAAGGGCTACATCGAGGACCGTCGGCCCAACGCCAACATGGACCCGTACGTGGTGACACGCCTCATCGTCGACACGTGCTGTAGCGCCCTGGCGTAACCGTCCGTCGTACTGCTGCGAGCCCGGGCCTGCTCCCACCGAGCGGACCCGGGCTTCGTCGCGTGTGGCCACGCGTCGCGGCTATTCGGGGACGATGGCGGGTGTCGTGGTGCGGCGGTCGACGTGCGCGCGCTGCTGGAGTGCGTCGACGCCGATGATGATCAGGCCGATCCACACGAGTGAGAAGCCGGCGAGGCGCCACGCCGGCATTGGCTCCTCGTACAGGAACACGCCGAGCGCAAGGTTGATGGTGGGCACGCTGTACTGGAGCCAGCCGAGCGTCGCGAGTGGGATGCGTGGTGCGGCGTGGGCGAAGAGCAACAGCGGCACCGTGGTCACGACGCCGGTCAGCGGGACGAGCACCAGTTGGAGCGTGGAAGCGCCGGCGAGCGAGCCGGCACCGGTCCCGGCCAGTACGAGCAGGGTGACGATGGCCACCGGCAACAGCACCAGACACTCCGCCGCAAGGCTCTCGAGGACGGGGAGCGGCACCGACTTCTTCAACACCCCGTAGGCGGTCCACGTGACTGCCATCAAGAGGGCGAAATAGGGCGGCGCGCCGTATCCAGCGGCGAGCACGACGACGGCGACGGCCGCCAGCACCAGCGCGACGCGGGTGGGCGTCCGCAGTCGTTCCTTGAACACGACCACACCCGCGACGACGAGCCCGATCGGCGACAGGAAGTAGCCGAGCGCGGTTTCGATCACGCGGCCGTGGGTGACGCACCACACGTACGCGGTCCAGTTGGCCGACAGGACCACGCCCGCCGCGACGATCCGCAACGCGAGCGAGCGGTCCTCGAGGACGGGGCGGAGGTCGGACCACCGATGCCGGATCGTCAGGGCGAGGCCGAGCACGACGACCGACCAGGTGATGCGCCACGCGATGAGTCCGAACGCGTCGAGCCCGCTCAGTTCGTGCCAGTACAGGGTGAGCAGTCCCCAGAGGACGTACGCCGCGGCGCCTGCCACGGTCGCGGTACGCCGTGCGGCAGTCATCGCTCCAACGTGAACGTCACGCGGTTCGTGACCCGCGCCAGTGTCGTCAGGAGGGCCGTTGCGAGGAGCGCGAGGCCGACGAGCTCGAGTGAATCGGACACTGACGCGACCAGACCGAACGACAGTTTCCAGTGCCGATCGTCGAACAGCTTCGACTTCACCAACTCGATCCCGCCCGACCCGCCGGCGAACGCGATTGCGGCGATGAGCAGTTGGGTGCGGAAGGGATTGGCCAGCTTGCGCCAGAACGGCCAGTAGCAGACCACCAGGACCAACACCAAGGGGAGGTAGATCAACACCCACGCGAACCGGAACACGCCGGACGTTCCGAACGAGTCGTGCAGTCCGTCGGAGAGGTGTTGGTGCATGTACGTCATCTCGTCGAGTGTGAGGAGCGCGAACACCGCGCTCATCCCGAACCACCGCACGCGATGCCACCGATCCGAGACGGCCAGGCCGAGGATGGCGAGGAGCGCAGTCGAGGCGAGCAACAGGATGATCTTCATTCCGCTCGGGAAGTTCAGCTTCTGGTCGGAGTCGAAGAGGTTGATGATCGTGCTCTGCCCGAAGGCGTCGTGGGCGAACTGCGCGACGAACGTGGCCGCGATGAGCACGCCGACGATGACCCACACGACCCGTTGGATCGGGGCGACGGGGAGTTTTACGACGGTGCCCTCGGCGCGTGGCCCGCGATCTCCGATGCCCATGCTGCGGGCGACGGAGTCGTCAGTGGTCGACATTCCTGGGCCCCCTCCGGTCCGGATCCGCCGGAGCAGCGTAGGGGATCCGGGTCCCGAGCAGTTCCGCGTCGAACCGCAGTAGGTCGTTCGGCACCTGCGGATCGGCTCGGCCTACTCGTTGCATGAGGGTGGGTCCACGGGCCATTGTGGGATGTGGCAGGCAGTTCGCAATCGTCGGAGCCTTCGATCTCTGTCGTGATACCGACCGTGGGACGCGACGTGCTCGGTCGCGTCATCGCTGCGTTACTCGCCACGGATCAGTTCGGTGCAGATCAGCTCGACGCGGGCGCGACTTCACCGTTGGTGGAGGTCGTGGTGGTTGCGGACCGGGCACGGCCGGATGTGGAGCGCGCGGTCGGTCGGAGCAATCCGGGCGGTGACGAGCGGGTCCACATCGACGACGGTCCGGGTCGCGGTGCGTCATGGGCACGCCAGGCCGGTCTGGAGGCTGTGCACGGCGACCTCGTGTTGTTCCTCGACGACGACGTCGTCCCGCGTGCCGGCCTGCTGGCGGGGCACTGCTCGTTGCATGCGGTCGCGGCCGGTCGGGTGGTGGTCGGATACATGCCGGTGGCAGCGGAACGTCTGGCGTGCTCGGCGACGGCGATCATCTACGACAACGACTACAAGGCGGAGTGCGCGGCGTTCGACTCCGATTCCGAGCACGTCCTGCGCGGTCTCTGGGGCGGCAACGTCTCGCTGCGGCGGGTCGACGCGGTGCGCGTGCCCCAGGCCGACGGCTCGCACGCGTTCCGGTGGCGGGAGGACGAAGAGTTCGGGTTCCGGTGTATCCGGGCGGGGCTGGGCGGCGGGGTCAGTCGCGACCTCGCCGCCGACCATTGGTTCGAGCGTCCGGTGGACGGATACCTCCGCGACGCGGCCGACCAGGCCCGAGCCGGTCGTCACCTCGCCGAGGTCTACCCCGATCTCTTCGTGGCCACCGGCCCAGTGCACCAGACATTCCTCGATCGCACCCTCCGCACGGTTGCTGCGGTTCCGGTTGTTGCCCCGGGGTTGCGGCGAGTCACCGAGGCGGTGGCGCGTCGATACGGCGATGGTGTGCCGACGCGAGCGCGCGTCCGTGCGGTCGTGCTGGCGCGGTTCTTCGCGCAGACCGAAGCCGCTCGTCGCGGGTGACGCGACCGCCGGACCGGGTCAGGCGGGGAGCATTCCGTACGCGCTGGTCGGGGTGATCCGGACCACGAGCCGGCTGTCGGCCACCATCGAGCGCCGGTAGTCGTCCCAGTCGTCGTGCTCACCCACCATCGAGCGGTACAGCTCGACCAGTTCGTCGACGGTGGCGTCGTTGGACGCGGCGGCAACGGGACTGAGCGTCGCCGGTCCATCCACGACCGCGTAGGACCAGAAGTCGGAGCCGACCACGTACAGCGCAGCCCGTGGGTCGCGCTGGAGGTTCTTGGTCTTCGCTCGGCTTGCGGTCACCGAGATGCGGATCGTTCCGACGTCGTCGACCGCGTAGATGATGTTCGAGAGCTGCGGTCGACCATCGCGCCGGATGGTGGTCAACACGCCGTTGCGGTTGGCTCGGAGGAAGGTCATGGCGGAGGTGAGATCCATTGCCCGACGGTACCTGGGTGCTCCGTGCAGCGCTTCCCCCTTCGGGCTACGCCGGTGAGGCGCGGCGCCGCTCGATTTCGGCGGTAATGGCGGGAACCACTTCGTGGAGGTCGCCGATCACGGCGTAGTCGGCCTTGGTCACCATGTTCGCGGCGGGGTCGGTGTTGATCGCGATCACACATTTCGCGCCGGACGCACCGACCCAGTGTTGGATGGCGCCGCTGATCCCGCACGCGAGATACACGTCGGCACCGATGCGGGTCCCCGTCTGTCCGACCTGATCGGTGTGGTTCCGCCAGCCGTTGTTCGTAACCGCGCGCGAGCAGCCGACGACCCCACCGAGCGTCGCGGCCAGCGCAACGAGCGGAGCGAATCCTTCGGCGGAGCCGACGCCCCGGCCGCCGCCGACGACGACTGCCGCGGTGGCGAGCGTCTGGCCCGACTGACGCTCGACGCGGTCGCGCACGGTCGTCATGGCCGCGATCGGATCGATGACGGGAGTGAACGGACGGGGGTCGGCCGCGGCGGGTGTCTCGGCCGGTGACGCGTCGACCGCGTGGGGCGCCACGGTCATGACCTTCACGGGCGCGTCAATGCTCGCCCGCTCGAGCAGGCTCCCGCCCCACCGGACCCGGGTGAGTTCCCATGGCGCATCCGCGGACGCGCCGGGCGCGAGGTCCCCCGGCAGGACGTTGGCCACGAACGGCAGGTCGAGCCGGGCCGCAAGATGCGCCATCACCTCGTTGCCGCGATCGGTGCCGGATGCGATCACCGCGACCGGACCGAGCGACCCGACGAGGTCGGCCAACGCGTCTGCGGACGCGTCCGCGCTGTAGTCGGCGAGCAGGTCGTGATGCGCCTGGTGGACGATGGCAGCGTCGTACGCGCCGAGTTCGCCCGTGATGTCATCGGCGGCGCCGCCCACGGTGACCGCGTGGACGTCGGGATCGATGGCGCGGGCCGCGGTCAACGCTTGGAGACTCGCGTCGGCGAGATCGCCCCGGTCGTGCTCGATGAAGACGAGGATCACAGCAGGCCCCGTTCGACCAGCAGGTCGACCACGGCCGGTGCCGCCGCCGGACCCTCGCCGAGGACGACGAGGTGCGATGCCTGCTCGGGTGGTGGCATCAGCGTCACCATGGTCTGCCCGCACGACGCGGCGGTCACCTGCATGCTGGCCACCACCGCTTTGCGCGACGCGAGCCGGCCTTTC
>JBBQXR010000160.1:0-7317 GCA_038209455.1 Acidimicrobiia bacterium | reverse complement strand
CACGTGGGCACCGATGGTCTGCGAGCCACCGAAGAGCCCCTGACCGGTCAGTCCGCCGGTACCCACGGCAGTGACCGCCTGATCCTGGTTGTAGCCCGCGCCCTGGGTGTCGGCACCGTTGTTGTCGAACGACGTCAACCGATCGATCTGGTACTTGTCCAGCACTCCGGCGTCGATCGCGACGACGGCAAAGGTCATCGCCACGAGCAGGAGCACCACCAGGTGCCGCGCTCTGGTGCCGGCCATCAGCAGGATCGTGAATGCCATCGCCATCAGGACGAGGTCGGTCCCGAGGTCGGGCTGCAACATGATGAGACCCATCGGCACCGCGCAGATCGCCAGCGCGATCATCAGGCGGCGCGCGTTCATTTCTTCGCGATGGATCGTGCAGTACGCGGCGAGGACCAGCGTGAGGAAGATCTTCGCGAACTCACCCGGCTGCACCTGAAATGCGCCGATGTCGAACCGGGCCTTGGCACCCTTCACCGACACCCCGAACTTCAACACCACGATCAACATGAACACGGTCGCGGCGTACCCGATGAGCGAGAGCTCGCGCAGCCTCCGGTAGTCGATCAGCATCAGCGCGACCATCACGACGATGCCGACGGCGATCGCGATGAGCTGTCGCTTCACGAAGTACAACGGGTCGATGTGTTGCAGCTCGAGTCGGTGACGCGTCGACGCGTAGATCATCAGCGTGCCGAGCCCGGCGAGGAGCGCGGCCGAGCCGAAGAGGAGCGGGTCCAGGTGGCGGACCGGCGACGAGAGGAACCGTTCGCGGCGCTCGGAGACGACGACGGCCACGTCAGTTCCCCCGGGGCGGGGCGACGTTGACCACCGGGCCGACCGGAAGCTGGTTGAGCTGCTCGATGACGGCGCGGGCGATGGGGGCCGCGGTCTGCGCGCCGTAGCCACCCTCTTCGACCATCGCCAGCACGATGTACTTCGGGTTGTCCGCCGGGGTCATGCCCACGAACCAGGAGGTGTTCTGCTTCGGCGCCGCCTGCGCGGTCCCGGTCTTGCCGGCCGCGAGCCCCGGCGGGAGCCCGGCGAACGCCGCGGACGCCGTCCCCTTCGGGTCGGTGACCACGCCCCGGAGCCCCGCGAGGATCGAGTCCCGCCCGGGAATCGGGACGGTGCTGAGCGTGATCGGTGCGATGTCACGCATCAGTTTCCCGTTCGCGTCGAGCACGGCGTCGGCCACCCGCGGCTGGAGCCGGGTACCGCCGTTGGCGAGCGTCGCGTAGGCGGATGCCATCTGGATCGGCGTGACCAGCACGTCGCCCTGACCGACCGCCGACTGGATGTTGTCGCCCGGGAGCCAGTCGGGGTACGGGAACGCGACCGGGTTGGCGGCGTGGATCTTCGCCTTCCACGCTGCGTCCGGAACCCGACCGACCGACTCGGTCGGGAGCGCGATCCCGGTCTGCGAACCGAACCCGAACTCCCGCGCGACCTTCTGCAACTCGTCGCCGAACGGCTGCTGGTGACGGAACCGATAGAAGAGGTCGCCGCCGATCGAATAGAAGAACGCGTCGCTCGAGACCGTGAGCGCCCGGGCCAGCGCCACTCGGCCGTTCGCGCCTTCACCGAGGAACGGGTGCTGCGGGTCGGTGGGATAGCGGTACTCGCCGGGGTCGTTGATGGTCTTGGTCGGTGTGATGACGCCGGAGTTGAGACCCGCCACCGCGGTCACCAGCTTGAACGTGGAACCCGGCGCGTAGGCGCCGGAGACCGCGCGGTCGACGAGCGGAAGGTTGTTCTCTTTGGCCCCGAGCCAGTTCCACGTCGTCAGCGGGATCCCGTGCACGAACTTGTTGGCGTCGAAGTCGGGTTGTGATGCAAGCGCGACGACGGACCCGGTCGCGGCATCGAGCACCACCACCGCGCCGGCGGGTGCGTTCAGTTTTCGGAATCCGTGCTTCTTGTACGCGATGTCCTGCACATCCTTGGCCGCCGCGATCCCTTGCTTGAGGGCAGTCTCGGCCGTCTTCTGCACGTCGAGATCCAGCGTGAGCCGGACGTCGTGTCCGGGCTGAGAGGCCTTCGTCGCGGTTCGCCGGATCACCCGACCGGAACTGTCGACCTCGATCTTGGTGACACCGGGACGTCCGCGCAGATCGGACTCGTAGGTGAGTTCGACGCCGCTCTTGCCGATCTCGTCACCGAGCCGGTACTGGTTCGGGTCGATCTGCGCTTTCAGCTCCGCCGTGTTGATCTCGCCGAGATAGCCCAGCTCGTGGAACGCCACCGAGCCATTGACGTACCGCCGGACCGGGACGGTTTCGGCCTTCACTCCCGGGAACTCCGACCGGTGTTCGGCGATGTAGACGAGGGCGGCCTCGTTGACGCCCGCCGCGACCTTGAAGGCCGTGAACGGGGAGTTCCGCGGGTCGGACAGGTTCGCGTTGAGCGTGCCGACTGGCGTCGCGAGCAGCACCGAAAGGTGTGCGATCACCTGTTTCAGCTGCTGGGTCGTCAGACTCCGGCTGACCGTGATCTGGTTCTCGACCTGGTTGTCGACGAGGACGCGACTCTTCGCATCCAGAATCCGGCCACGCAGCGGCGGCTCCACGATCTCGCGTACGGAGTTGCTCACCGCCGCGGCGCGGAACTGATCGGTCGCCGCCACCTGGAGGTACCAGAGACGGGCGAACAGGGCGCTGAAGAGGGCGAGCACGACGACCCCGACGACGCTGCTGCGAACCCTGGTTTCGCTCACTGCGCATCGCCCCCGCCGGCCCGACCGACACGGGCCGACACGTCGGGCGCGGGAAACGCGCAACGCTGACAAGTGATCGACATGGAAGTCAATATCCTGCCGCACGAACGCCGAGCCCGTTACGCGGGTCGGCCACCGAGATGGCGAGCGGGAAGATCGCCACCGCGACCACGCCGTCGTAGACCGCCGCGAGGACGATGGTGCGCAGCGAGAGCACGGCGAACAGCTGTTCCTGGCCCACGAGCGCGCCGAGGCCGACGAAGAGCAGTCCGGCCACCAGCCCGCCGCCGACGGCGATGGCCGGCCGCATCCACCGGGCGGGCCGGGCGAGGGTGTTCTGCATGGCGCCGACGAGGTAGGCCGTCAGCGCGAACGAGAGCGCGGCCAGGCCGAGGGGCGTCTGGAGGAACAAATCCGAGGCCAGCCCCGCAGCGAAGCCGAACGCCGCGCCGGTCTCGGGCCCGTACCGCACTGCGATCGCGACCGCGGCCACCAGACCGAGATCCGGGACGACGCCCGCCACGCGCAGGTGCGGGAACACGGCGGTCTGGAGGACCGTGAGCAGGATGAGCAGCAGCGCGAGCCGGACGAGGCGAACCGCCATCACGGCACCGGCCATTGCAGGACGCGCACGAACTCGGTGGTCGACGCATCGGCGAGAAGCCGGATGGTGACGCGTTGGGTGAGGTCGCCGGTCCGCTTGCGCACGGCCACGACCTTGCCGACCGGGATGTCCGGCGGGTACGGGCTGTCGGGGTTCCCGATGGTGACGAGGTCATCGCCCACCTTCACGTCCGACGCCGCCTCGAGCGCGTCGAGGGTCTGGAGTTGCGTGTCCGGATTGCCGTTGAGGACCGCTTGGGCCTGGGAGCGGACGTCGCGCACGCCGACGCCCGAGTCGCGGTCCGTCAGGAGCAGCACCGTGGCACGCCGACCGGACACTCGAGCGACGCGCCCCAGCAGTCCCGCGCCGGCCACCACGGGCATGTTCGTCCCGACCCCGTCGTCGGTCCCCTTGTTCAACGTGACCGTCGCCTCGAAGTTGCCCGGTGAGCCGATCACGATCTGCGCTTCGACTCCGGGGATCGAAGGCGCGTACGGCAGCTTCGCCAATCCCTTGAGCCGTTCGATCTCCGCGCGCGCCGCGCGCCCGGTCGCGACCTTGCCGCGCTCGGCCTGGAGCTCGCGCCGGAGCCGCCGGTTCTCGTCCTTGATGGATCCGGCCTTGGTCACGCCGTCCCACCAGTCCGCGACCGGGTTGAGCAGTTGGTCCACCCCGTCCTGCACCGGCGCGAAGGCGTCCCGGGCCGCGTTGCGCACGGTGCCGCCGACGCCACTGTCGCCACCGCGGGTGTCCAAGGTGATGAGGGTGATCGACGTCAAGATCAGCAGGATCAGGATGGTGCGCCGACGATTCGAACGAAGATCTGCCACAGTTTTTCGCTCCGGCCGATCGGGCTCAGGAGTGTTTCTGCGAAATCATGTTCTTCTTGAACGGGGCCTCTTCGAGGTACTGGCCCGAGCCGATGACCACGGAGTACAGGGGGTTGTCGGCGATGCTGATCGGCATCCCCGTCTCGGACTCGAGCCGCGCGTCGAGACCGTGGAGCAGCGCGCCGCCGCCGGTGATGACGATGCCGCGCTCCATGATGTCGGCCGCGAGTTCCGGCGGCGTCTTGTCGAGCGTGACCTTCACCGCGTCGACGATCGCCGAGACGGGCTCCTCGATCGCTTCGCGGATTTCTTCGGTCGACACCACGATCGTCTTCGGCAACCCGGACACGAGGTCCCGACCGCGCACTTCGGCGTACAACTCCTCTTGGAGTGGGTACGCACTGGCGAGCGCGATCTTGATCTCCTCGGCCGTCCGCTCACCCAACGCGAGGGAGTACTCCTTCTTCACGTAGTTGATGATCGACTCGTCGAGCTCGTCGCCCGCGATCCGGATCGACTCGCTCGCCACGATGCCGCCGAGTGAGATGACCGCGACCTCGGTGGTTCCACCGCCGATGTCGACCACCATGTTGCCGGCCGGCTCGTGCACCGGCAGCCCGGCGCCGATCGCCGCGGCCATCGGCTCCTCGATGATGTCGGCCGGCTTCCGGGCGCCGGCATGCTCGGCCGCGTCGACCACCGCGCGTTGCTCCACTCCGGTGACGCCCGACGGCACGCAGATCACCATGCGGGGACGGGCCCAGCGGCGGGTGTGCACCCGCTGGATGAAGTACCGAAGCATCTTTTCGCAGATGTCGAAGTCGGCGATGACGCCGTCCTTCAGTGGACGGATCGCCTGGATGTTGCCCGGCGTGCGACCGATCATCCGCTTGGCTTCGGCACCGACGGCGAGCGGACGACCGTCCTTGACGTTGATGGCGACCACCGACGGCTCATTGAGCACGATGCCGCGGCCGCTCACGTAGATGAGGGTATTGGCCGTGCCGAGGTCGACGGCCATGTCACGGCCGACGAGCGATGAAAACCAGGGTTCGGACACGGTGCGAGAGCCTCCGGGGGCGGGCCGGGCCGATCAGGCTACGGGGTCGGGCCGCAGAACTCCACTCCGCCCCGCCGTCGGGGTCGCCCGGCCGCCTCGCAGATCAGGCCAGACCGGGGAAGAACAGTGCGATCTCGCGGGCCGCCGATTCCGGGGCGTCGGACCCGTGCACCAGGTTTTCACCCATTTCGATGGCCAGATCCCCCCGGATGGTGCCCGGCGCGGCTTCCCGCGGGTTCGTCGCGCCCATCAGCGTTCGCCACACCTTGAACGCCTCGGGGCCCTCGGCCACGATCGCAACCAGCGGGCTCCGCGTGATGAACGTCACGAGTTCGTCGAAGAACGGCTTGCCGACGTGCTCGGCGTAGTGCGCCTCTGCCGTCGCCCGGTCGAGGGTCCGCAATTCCATCGCCACGATCGTGAGCTGCTTGCCCTCGATGCGGCGGATGATCTCTCCGACGAGTTGACGTTCGACGGCATCGGGCTTACAGAGGACGAGCGTGCGATCAGTCATGGGTGGAATGTATTGGCTCGGCTCGCGGCGGGGCGAAGCGTGCGACGGTCGTCGGCCACCCGGCATGTCGCCATTCGCTCGGACAACGTTCGCATTCGTCGCTGACGCTCCTCGCGAACGAACTCGCTCGGTGGCGACACACCGGGCGTCCTCCTCGGTGCACTCTCACGCTCACCGCCGCTCAGCGGTACAAGGGCGGGGAGGGAGGATGGGGAAGGGGTAGGAGGGGGTTTACCGGTAGATGTTGGCGGTTTCGTCGAGGTTGAGGGCTCGGAGGTCGGCGCGGCCGGTGGTGGCGAGGACGAAGGGCCAGGGCGGGCCGGTGATGGGGTCGCCGCCGCCCGAGACGTCGAAGGTGGGGAGACCGTCGAGGGCGATGGTGGCCGGTCGCCATCCTTGTTGGGTGAGGATGTCGGCGATGTGCGAAGCGGCGGCCTTCGTGTCCACATCGGCCGGCGCGTCGCGACCGACTGCGGCGCGGATGTCGTCGGAATGCAACACCATGTCGGACCACAACGCCTCGACACCTTGCCCGAGCGTTCCCGCGGCACCGCCCGGCGCGGGCGTCGACCACGCATCGTCGTCGAACATGGCGAGCAAACTTGCGAGCGCGGGCCGCAGCTCCGCGAGTTCGTCGGCGACCTCGATCGGTCCGCGCCCGACGCGCTCGTCGACCTCGCGTTGGGTCGCTTCGTCGGTTCCGAGTCCGTCGAAACGACCGGCGACGACGTCGGCGAACTGACCCACCACGTGCTTGGCCACATCGCCGGCCGACCATCCGGCACAACGACTCGGCCGGTCCCACTCCCCCGGATCCACCGATCGGACGAGCGCCTCGAACCGACCGACCTCCGGCTCGAACTCGGACTGCGTGACGGTGCGGGGCAGGCTCATCGACGGTCTCCAGACTGGGGGTGGCAGCGACGCGAGGCGGCGGCGGTCGCCCGACACGTTGGCCCGGCCCCAGCGGACCGTCAATCGTTCTTCACGTGGCATCCGTCACGGAGCGAGCCCAACGTCGGGCATGACGAGCAGGAGCGCGAGCGAAGGGACCGAGATGACGTCACGCCGGTGGTTCGAGAGTCCGACCCGCCAGCGCGCTCGGCGCGATGCGATAGATGCCCAGCTCGCCGGCGATGACCTTCCCCATCTGTTCTTCGACCCACCATCCGGGTCCGTCGACGAAGCGACCGAGTTGGTGGGGTTGGACCCGGGCGAGCACTTCGGGATCGGTGACCGGCTCCCACCGGCCGACTCCGGTGACGCTGGACCAGAGGTAGAACCCGGCGTCGCGCTCGTCGTCGACCTGGAAGCTCACGATCGGATTCGCGGTGGCCATCTCGGTCTTTCGCCCGCTGGTCGTCGCAATCCACAGCGCTTCCTCGAACCACACGTATCCCACCGGCACCAGATACGGATCGTCGCCGCCCTGGAATCCGATGCGCACGATTCGTTGCGACTCGAGGGTGGCGGTGATCTCGGTCGGGGTCAGGTCACGCATCGGCATGGCCGGAACCTAACGGGCGCCCTCGCCCCGCTTCCGCTCGGGTCGCAAGACCGCACGCGCGGCGCCGACCAGATACA